>NZ_JCAQHY010000172.1:0-123862 GCF_059621045.1 Vagococcus sp. WN80Y | reverse complement strand
GACAAAACTTCAAGGAGGAATACTACGACCTCTATCTGTACGAAATAATCATACCCCTTATGGGGATGAAAAGGAACTATCAGAATAAATCTGATAACCTTATTATACGAGGAGGAGACGAATGAGTGTTCATATTGAAGCTAAAGAGGGAGAAATTGCTGATAAAATCTTGTTGCCAGGCGACCCTTTGAGAGCTAAGTATATTGCCGAAACGTTCCTGGATAACCCTAAGTTATATAATGAGGTTCGGGGAATGTTGGGTTATACGGGAACTTATAAAGGCGTTCCTGTATCTGTTCAAGGGACAGGTATGGGAATGCCGTCAGCTGCTATCTATGCTACTGAGTTGATTCGTGAGTATGGTGTCAAGCAGTTAATTCGAGTAGGAACGTGTGGATCAATTCAGAAAGACGTAAATGTTCGTGACTTGGTCATTGCTCAAGCTGCGGCAACATCGTCTAATATTATTCGGAATGATTTCCCTAAGCATGATTTTCCTCAGATTGCTGATTTTGGTTTATTATTGAAATCATATAATTTGGCACAGGAGAAGGGCTTTAATATCCATGTCGGAAATGTGTTATCGGATGATGTTTTTTATAAAGATAGTATGGATGAGGTTTTCCGTTTAGGAGGGCACGGTGTTTTAGGGATTGAGATGGAAGCCGCAGTTTTGTATTATTTAGCGGCTAAATACCATGTTCAAGCATTAGCGATTATGACTGTTAGTGATCATATTTTAACAGGAGAAGAGACGTCAGCTGAGGAGCGCCAAAAAACGTTTGATGAGATGATAGTTGTTGCTTTGGATACGATTATTCAGGAATAAGAGGGGGGCTATTTATCTGCTAACTGTAGTGGATGAATAGTCTTTTTTTTCGATTTACGTTATTCTAGTAATATAAAAAGAATTGAAAGGAAGGTTTTATAGTGATGAATAATTTTAATTTTCACGTACCAACATCTATTTTATTCGGTAAGGGGCAAGTCAGTAATCTTCCAGACGTGTTGAACAAGTATGGTCAAAAGGTTTTGCTGGTGTATGGTGGCGGCAGTATTAAGAAAAATGGTGTGTATCAAACGGTGGTATCTTTACTGGAGGAAGGGACGTTTACTGTAACAGAGTTGGCGGGAGTTGAGCCAAATCCGCGTATAGAAACGGTTATTAAAGGAGCTGATTTGTGTCGTAAAGAAGAAATTGATGTGATCTTGGCTGTAGGTGGTGGATCAACTATAGATTGTGCTAAAGCGATTGCAGCAGCTCGCTATTATGAAGGTAATCCATGGGATTTCACCCAGGATCGCAGTTTAGTTGGTGAAGCGTTGCCTTTAGTCACGATTTTAACGATGTCTGCAACTGGATCAGAGATGAATGGGGGAGCGGTCATTACGAATCTCGCGACTAATGAAAAATTGGGAATGGGTGGGCCAACCCTTTTGCCGAAGGTCTCTATTTTAGATCCAACTTATACGTTCTCAGTGCCGACAAGGCAAACAGCGGCAGGTTCGGCAGATATTTTCAGTCATTTGATTGAAAACTATTTTAGTCGTAATAAATCTGCTAGCCTTCAGGATCGGTTAGCGGAAGGAATTATGAAAACAGTTGTTAAATATACACCGATCGCATTAAAAACTCCCGATGATTACGATGCTCGTGCTAATTTAATGTGGTCTAGCTCTCTAGCTCTTAATGGGTTGACTGGTAAAGGGAAAGAAGGAACTTGGTCTTGCCATGCGATTGAGCATGAGTTAAGTGCCTTTTATGATATCACTCATGGAATTGGTTTAGCAATTGTGACTCCTCATTGGATGGAGCATGTTTTAAATGAGCAAACAGTAGAGCAATTTGTTGAGTTTGCTGTCAATGTTTTTGGAATTTCGAGAGAAGGAACTTCTTTTGAAATCGCTCAACAAGGAATTCAAGCCTTATTTGATACATTTGTTAGTTGGGGAATTCCGATGACATTGCCAGAAGTTGGAATTGACGAGAGTAATATTAGTTTGATGGCGAAAAAAGCGGTTGAGCATAGTACAATTGATCAAACCGCGTTTGTACCACTGTCAGCTATGGATATTGAAACAATTTTAAAGGCTTGTTTTAAGTAAATAAAGACGTCTCCGTTTTCAGTTAAGTGTGAACGGGGACGTCTTCTTTTATAGATAATACTTGTTAGCCACACTCAAGTCTTCATTTAGCTCATAAACGAGAGGTTGGCCTGTTGGAATTTCTAATGCCATAATATCGTCATCAGAAATTTTTTCAATATGTTTAGCCAATGCTCTTAAAGAATTACCATGTGCGGCAACTAGAACAGTTTGGCCATCAATTAAAGCAGGGGCGATATGGTCATCCCAGTAAGGGATAGCACGTTCTAAAGTAACTTTAAGGTTTTCACCACCAGGAATTACTCGTTTATCTAAGTGGCTGTAGCGACGATCGTTGACAGCGGATTTAGGATCGGAAGCTTCTAAAAGTGGTGGTAGGGTGTCGTATGATCGACGCCATAGTTGGACTTGATCAGCTCCATATTTATCGGCAGTTTCTTGCTTGTTAAGACCTTGTAATGCTCCGTAATGTCGCTCATTTAAGCGCCAAGATTTATGCTCAGGAACCCACAGCTGTTCAGATTCTTCAAGAACGTAATGACAGGTTTTGATGGCACGCTTTAATACAGAGGTGAAAGCAATATCAAACTGAATATTGGCTTCTTTGATTTTTAGCCCAGCATCTTTAGCTTCTGTGATTCCTTTTTCACTTAAGTCCACATCTTCCCAACCGGTAAATAAATTGAGAGCATTCCATTCACTTAATCCATGACGAACAAATACTAATTTTGGCATAGTAGCAACTCCTCGTATAGTAGTTAAATATTTATTGTTACTTCTATTGTAGTCCTAAATAAAAAAACATGCTACTGATTAGCTATTCTCGTAAGCTGACCATTTTTTGCATAGAAAAAACACCACGATTAATCGTGATGTTTTAATGAGTAGTAATAGATGGCACTAACCATTACTGCACCGCCAACAATATTTCCAAAGTAGACTGGAACGACATTTAGAATAAATTGTAGCCAAGTGGCGCCACCTTCAAAAATAGCAGCGGGAATGATAAACATATTTGCAACACTATGCTGAAAGCCAATCGCTACAAAGGTCATCACAGGAAACCAAATAGCAAGAATTTTTCCTGCGCCATCTTTGGCACCGTAACATAGCCATAAAGCCAACCCAACAAACCAATTACATCCGATACCAGAGATGAATGCCTGGATGGGCGTAGCGGCTATCTTAGCTTGAGCGATAGAGAGAGTCTCTTCTAAATAAACACCTGTGTTAGTTAGGCCAACGACATGGCCGAAAAAATAAGCTACAAATAATGCCCCTACAAAATTAGCCATGGTGATTGTTAACCAATTAACCCACATCTCTTTAGCCGTGACCTTTTTATCTAGCCAGGCACTAGCTACGGCCATCATATTTCCTGTAATCAATTCACCGCCACCGAGTAGAATGACAATTAAGCCGATTGGAAAGACACAGGCACCTATAAAGCTAGCAAAACTTCCCCATTCATGAGCGATGGATGAAATGACTCTTACATAGGCTAAGTACCCAAGAGAAATCATGGCTCCACCTACAAAACCAAGAATTAATTTAGCTTGTAAGGGTTTAGCCACTTTTTTAGCCCCCATTTGAATACTAATATCTAAAATTTCTTCTGGTGAACGCATAAAACAACTCCTCATATTTCTTTGTGATTTTTTTCTCTTTTTATAACTTTATTATAGTATAGTATTTAGAAGAATAAAAGGATAAGTGGAAAAAGAGACGGTGATAGAAGTGTTCAACTTCGAGAAGAATAAAAAGCACTCTCAAAATAGTTGCTCTTATTTTGAGAGTGTTTAATATAGTTCTGATTATGCCACCTATAACCTATTGTGTATTTACTTTTTTAGAGTGTCAGTAGTCAGGAATTACTGGTTAACCTGAAGCGTCTCAGCTCCATTTTCACGACCAATAATAACGGTGTTAACGATGTCCAAAAAGAGTCCATGTTCCACTACACCAGGGAGCTCACTCAACCATAACCCTAATTTTTTTGGTTCATCAATTTTATCTAGCTGTAAATCAATGATGTAATTATTACTATCTGTTTTGATTATTGTTCCATCGCTGTCGCGTCGAAGTGTTGGGGCCATTTCTTTTTCCGTAAATAAATTCAAAAGCTGTTGTGAGCCATATGGAATAACTTCAACGGGTAATGGAAATTGCCCTAATTTGTCGACCATTTTTGAGTTATCGACAATCCAAATGTTTTTCTTAGAGTAGGTTGCGACAATTTTTTCGAAAAGTAATGCTGCACCGCCTCCTTTAATTCCTTGAAAATCAGAGCTAATTTCATCGGCTCCATCAATTGTTAAATCAACACAGGTAACATCATCAATACTTTTCAAAGGGATTCCTAAAGAGTGTGCTTGTTTTTCAGTTGCCTTTGAGGTCGTGACACCAATAATGTCTAATCCCTCCTCTTTAATTCGGCGACCGATTTCTTCTACCATATAATAAGCGGTAGAACCAGTTCCTAGCCCAACAACCATTCCTGTTTCAACATGTGTTGCTGCTTCAATACCAACCATTTTTTTTAAGTTCATAGTATCCTCCATGTAATATTAGTTAGTGTGGAAATAGTGTACTTCTACTATATTATACCTTTTATTCCTTTGATTGTTGAGAGAAAACAACAATCAATTTTTAGGGCGAGTGGGTAAAAGAAGTATGGGGGATAATAAGTGAGTGTTCCGTCTCCTCTTTGTTTCAAAATGTTAGTAAGTAAGGGTTGACAGGATAGCTGATGATATGTTAAGATTTTTAAGGTGCTTAAAGTACAGTTATATAAAACGTTCTGACTGTCTGAAAAGCATTTCTAACGATGATTGCAAGTTGACTTGCATTATTTTTATCGTAAAAAATGAACCACCTGGATGTGTGGTACTAGAAAGCCAAGTAGGGAAGGAGGAAACAAAGAATGCCAACGATTAATCAATTAATCCGTAAATCTCGTCAATCAAAAACGACTAAATCTGGTTCACCTGCATTAGGTAAAGGATACAATAGTTTGAAAAAATCTTTTACAGACACTAATGCTCCTCAAAAACGTGGAGTGTGTACTCGTGTAGGAACAATGACACCTAAAAAACCTAACTCAGCGTTACGTAAGTACGCTCGTGTACGTTTGTCAAACAATATCGAGGTAACAGCTTATATCCCTGGAATTGGACACAATCTTCAAGAGCATAGTGTGGTCTTGATTCGTGGTGGACGTGTAAAAGATTTACCAGGAGTACGTTACCATATTGTACGTGGAGCGCTTGATACAGCCGGTGTTACCGACCGTAAACAAAGCCGTTCTAAATATGGTGCTAAACGCCCTAAACCAGCGAAAGCGTAAAGATTGCTCATTTAACTATAAAAAAATAATGAAACTAAAAAAATTATATTCGGAAGGAGGAATTTTGGATGCCTCGTAAAGGTCCTGTAACAAAACGTGAAGTTTTACCAGATCCGATTTTTCATTCAAAAGATGTAACTCGTTTGATCAACCGTATTATGGTTGATGGTAAACGTGGTACAGCCGCAAGCATTATTTATAATGCTTTTGATATTATTAAAGAATCTACAGGTAATGATCCATTGGAAGTATTTATGCAAGCAATGGATAACGTTAAACCTGTTTTAGAAGTTAAAGCTCGCCGTGTTGGTGGTTCTAACTATCAAGTTCCTGTTGAAGTACGCCCAGAACGTCAAATTACTTTAGGTCTACGTTGGATCGCTAACTATGCTCGCTTACGCGGTGAACATACGATGGAACAACGTTTAGCGAAAGAAATTATGGATGCTGCTAACAACACAGGTGCTTCAGTTAAGAAACGTGAAGACACACATAAAATGGCAGATGCCAACAGAGCGTTTGCTCATTACCGTTGGTAAAATCCTCTCTGTTTGTTCAACTAGCAATATGCTTAGTTGATTAACAGATAGCATTGCTTTAAAAAGAAACACTTATCACATGAGAGGAGATAAAAGAATGCCTAGAGAATTTACCCTAGATAAAACTCGTAACATTGGGATCATGGCTCATATTGATGCTGGTAAAACAACAACAACAGAGCGTATCCTTTATTATACTGGTAAAATTCACAAAATTGGAGAAACTCATGATGGAGCTTCTCAAATGGACTGGATGGAACAAGAGCAAGAACGTGGTATCACTATCACTTCTGCTGCGACAACGGCATCATGGAAAGGCCACCGTGTTAATATTATTGACACACCTGGTCACGTGGATTTCACCGTTGAAGTTGAACGTTCATTACGTGTATTAGATGGTGCAGTAACTGTTTTAGATGCTCAATCTGGTGTTGAGCCTCAAACAGAAACAGTATGGCGTCAAGCAACGACTTATGGTGTTCCTCGTATTGTATTCATTAATAAAATGGATAAAATCGGTGCGGACTTCTTGTATGCAACTAGTACATTACATGATCGTTTACAAGCTAATGCTCATCCTGTTCAATTGCCGATTGGTTCAGAGGATACTTTCACTGGAATCATTGATTTGATTACAATGAAGGCTGAAATGTACACAAACGACGAAGGAACAGATATTCGTGAGGAAGAAATTCCTGAAGAATACCGTGAGTTAGCAGAAGAATGGCGTGAAAAATTAGTAGAAGCTGTTGCTGAAACTGATGAAGAGCTTACAGAGAAATACTTAGAGGGCGAAGAAATTTCTATTGATGAATTGAATGCGGCTATCCGTCGTGCAACAATCGCAGTTGAGTTCTACCCAGTATTCTGTGGATCAGCTTTCAAAAATAAAGGGGTTCAATTAATGCTTGATGGCGTTATTGATTACCTACCATCACCAACAGAAGTGGCTGCTATCACTGGTATCAATCCTGATACTGATGAAGAAATGGTTCGCGAGTCTTCAGATGATGCACCATTTTCTGCTTTAGCATTTAAAGTAATGACTGACCCATTTGTTGGTCGTCTAACATTCTTCCGTGTGTATTCAGGTGTGTTACAGTCTGGATCATATGTAAGAAACTCTTCTAAAGGAAAACGTGAGCGTGTAGGTCGTATCCTTCAAATGCATGCGAATTCTCGTGAAGAAATTTCTGAAGTATACGCTGGGGATATTGCTGCGGCTGTTGGTCTTAAAGATACAACAACTGGTGATACTCTATGCGATGAAAAGAATCAAGTTATTCTTGAATCTATGGAATTCCCAGAACCAGTTATCGAAGTTGCTATTGAGCCGAAATCAAAAGCTGACCAAGATAAAATGGGAACAGCGTTACAAAAATTATCAGAAGAAGATCCAACTTTCCGTGCCTCAACTAACCCTGAAACAGGTGAAACAATCATCGCTGGTATGGGAGAACTTCATTTAGACGTTCTTGTAGACCGTATGCGTCGTGAGTTTAAAGTTGAAGCTAACGTTGGTGCTCCGCAAGTTTCTTATCGTGAAACATTCCGTGCACCTGTTACTCAAGCCGAAGGTAAATTTGTTCGTCAGTCTGGTGGTAAAGGTCAATTCGGTCATGTTTGGATTGAATTTACACCAAACGAAGAAGGCGGCGGTTTTGCTTTTGAAAATGCTATCGTGGGTGGGGTTGTTCCTCGTGAATATATTCCTGCTGTTGAAGCTGGTTTGAAAGCGTCAATGGAAAACGGAGTTCTTGCTGGTTATCCATTAGTGGATATTAAAGCAAAACTTTATGATGGTTCTTACCATGATGTCGATTCCAATGAAACTGCCTTCCGTGTAGCTGCTTCTATGGCACTACGCGCAGCAGCTAAGAAAGCTCAACCTGCTATTTTAGAACCAATTATGGCAATCGAAGTAGTAGTTCCCGAGGATTACTTAGGCGATATTATGGGACACGTAACAGCTCGTCGTGGCCGTGTTGAAGGAATGGAAGCTCGTGGGAACTCTCAAGTAGTTCGTGCAATGATTCCGTTGGCTGAAATGTTTGGTTATGCGACAACATTGCGTTCTGCGACTCAAGGTCGTGGGATCTTTACAATGACATTCGATCATTACGAAGATGTACCAAAATCAATCCAAGAAGAAATCATCAAGAAAAATGGTGGTTCTGCAGACTAGAAGTTTTTACTGTCTTTTCTGTTTAGAATCATGTAAAATGACTGTGAAGATGGTGAGTTTGACTGCTTGCATGATGCTTACCTCGAAAATAAAAATTAAAAACATTTAGGAGGATTTATTTAAAATGGCTAAAGAAAAATTTGACCGTTCTAAACCACACGTTAACGTGGGAACTATTGGACACGTTGACCATGGTAAAACAACTTTGTCAGCTGCTATTGCAACTGTATTATCTAAAAAAGGTTTTGGTGAAGCACAAAACTATGCGGATATCGATAACGCTCCAGAAGAAAAAGAACGTGGTATCACAATCTCTACTTCTCATATCGAATATGAAACAGCTAACCGTCACTACGCTCACGTAGATTGCCCAGGTCACGCGGATTACGTTAAAAACATGATCACTGGTGCTGCACAAATGGACGGAGCTATCTTAGTAGTATCTGCTGCTGATGGTCCAATGCCGCAAACTCGCGAGCATATCTTATTGTCTCGTAACGTTGGTGTTCCATACATCGTTGTATTCTTAAACAAAATGGATATGGTTGATGATGAAGAATTATTAGAATTGGTTGAAATGGAAGTTCGTGACCTATTAAGCGAATACGATTTCCCAGGCGATGATACTCCAATCGTTGCTGGTTCAGCTCTTAAAGCCCTTGAAGGCGAAGAAATGTACGAAGAAAAAATCATGGAATTGATGGAAGCTGTTGATACTTATATCCCAACTCCAGAACGTGACCATGACAAACCATTCATGATGCCAGTTGAGGATGTATTCTCTATTACTGGTCGTGGTACTGTTGCAACAGGCCGTGTTGAACGTGGAACTATCAAAGTCGGTGATGAAATCGAAGTTGTTGGTATCAAAGAAGACACAAGCAAAACAACAGTTACTGGTGTTGAAATGTTCCGTAAATTATTAGATTACGCTGAAGCTGGCGATAACATTGGTGCGTTACTTCGTGGGGTTGCTCGTGAAGAAATCGAACGTGGTCAAGTATTAGCTGCTCCTGGAACAATTACACCTCATACTAACTTTACAGCAGAAGTTTATGTATTGAGCAAAGAAGAAGGTGGACGTCATACTCCTTTCTTCGGTAACTACCGTCCTCAATTTTACTTCCGTACAACTGACGTGACTGGTGTTATTAATTTACCAGAAGGTACTGAAATGGTAATGCCTGGTGATAACGTTGCAATCGACGTTGAATTAATCCACCCAATCGCGATCGAAGCGGGAACTCGTTTCTCAATTCGTGAAGGCGGACGTACTGTTGGTTCAGGCGTTGTTTCTGAAATCACTAAATAATTAATAGAAAAGCTAAGGGCGTTTGCTCTTAGCTTTTTTGTTTGTTGATGGAAAATAATTATGAGGGTATTAAAAAAGAAAAAATATTGCAAAGTGCTCTTTGGTGAAGAAAAAAAGTTGAGTTAATGCGTATCTTCATGTAAACTGAGATGTGGAACAATTATTTCAGAAAAAGTGAGGGGAAATCGTGCGAGGAGTAAATAAATATATTGTAGTTTTTCTGTCAGCAATTTTTGCAATTGTGGCTATCGTTGTTGGGATGAAATATTCTTCTTCTAAAATCCCAAAAGAGCCAGCTGTTAATGGTAATGTTGTAGAGAAACAAAAGGATTTAGTTGTTGGTGATTTGTTTTTAGATCAGAATCATATTTTTTTAGCAGAAGATATCACTGATGCATCTATTAATAAGGTGAAAGAAACGATTGATGAAGCGAATGCTGAAGATATGGCGCTTTTAGCTAAAGCTGATCAAAAATGGGCTATTCAAAAACAATTGAATAAGCTGTATTCAAAACCAGCTTTAACAGGAAGTCGTATAAGTGAGAAGCCGGCGCTGGCTGAAGGTGTTACAGAAGGTGATAAGCAAGCGGTCATGGCGGCTTTAGAGAGCAGTGGTATTGTCGATGAGTTCGCGACAGCGGTTAAAGGGATACTAGCGTCTAGTGGGGCAAGTACTTCAGGTTCAGCTGAATCAGTTGATAGTACTTTGGCTCGGGAGCGGTTAAGTTTGGTTGTACAAGATGGGGTAGTGACCCCTAATTTCACGTTGGAGAGTTATAACAATGCTCGTGATGCAATTGCTGCTTTGCCAGTAGGTTATGAACGATCAGAATTAGCAGCGCAGCTAAAATTGGTTGAAAATGCGATGGATCAAATGGGCGTTGCATACGAGGGTTTGCCTCCTGTCAATTAGCGTTAATTTCTTGAATTGTTGGTATTATATGACATAAGTATATAAATAGAAAAAATATTTTGAAAAAACTATGAAAAAAGCTTGCTTTCAGGCTTTTTTTTTTGTATACTGTTAAAGGTGCTGTCTCTATAGACGAGGCGTACGAGTGGGGGCTAAGTAGAACCCCTGCGGCTGAGAAGCGAGAGGTTGTGACACGCCCGGGAGCATTGCCATGAGGGCTGTGTCGGATATTTTCGTGGAGCTATGTCTACTTTTCAAAATAGGCGAAGGAGGGAACAAGATGGCAAAACAAAAAATTCGTATCCGTTTAAAAGCGTACGAACACCGTATTTTAGATCAATCAGCGGAAAAAATCGTTGAAACAGCAAAGAGAACTGGAGCTAGTGTATCAGGTCCAATTCCATTGCCAACAGATCGCTCAGTGTACACGGTTATCCGTGCAACACATAAATACAAAGATTCGCGCGAACAATTCGAAATGCGAACTCACAAACGTCTAATCGACATTGTGAATCCAACACCAAAAACAGTTGATGCTTTAATGAAGCTAGACTTACCAAGTGGTGTCAATATCGAAATCAAGTTATAAAAATTAAGAGGATGGAGGTGTACTCATGACCAAAGGAATCTTAGGTAAAAAAGTAGGAATGACACAAATTTTTACGGAAAATGGTGAGTTAATCCCAGTAACAGTTATCGAAGCTACTCCAAACGTTGTGTTACAAGTTAAGACAATGGAGACGGATGGTTACGAAGCAATTCAATTGGGTTACCAAGACAAACGTGAAATTTTGGCGAACAAACCTGCGAAAGGTCATGTTGCAAAAGCAAACACGACTCCTAAGCGCTTCATTAAAGAGTTTAAGGATGTTGTGCTAGGAGATTATGAAGTAGGACAAGAAGTTAAGGTGGATACTTTCCAAGCAGGAGACATCATTAACGTTACAGGAATTACGAAAGGTAAAGGTTACCAAGGTGTTATCAAACGTCATGGTCAATCTCGTGGACCGATGTCACATGGTTCTCGTTACCACCGTCGTCCTGGGTCAATGGGTCCAGTAGATCCGAATAGAGTATTTAAAAACAAAAAATTAGCTGGTCAAATGGGTGGCGACCGTGTGACGATTCAAAACCTTGAAATCGTTCGTGTCGACCTTGAGAAAAATGTTATCTTAATTAAAGGTAACGTACCAGGTTCTAAGAAATCATTAGTTCAAATCAAGTCAGCAAAAGTGACTAAATAATCGTTTAAGAGAGGAGGAACTAAGGAATGCCAACTGTAGCATTATTTAAACAAGATGGTACTAAAAATGGTGAAGTAACATTAAACGACACTATTTTCGGTATCGAACCAAACGAAAGTGTTGTCTTTGATGCAATCATCATGCAACGTGCGTCATTAAGACAAGGAACACATGCGGTTAAAAATCGTAGCGCTGTTCGTGGCGGTGGCCGTAAACCTTGGCGTCAAAAAGGAACAGGTCGTGCCCGTCAAGGGTCAATCCGTTCACCACAATGGCGTGGCGGTGGCGTAGTCTTCGGACCAACACCACGTTCATACAGCTACAAACTTCCTAGAAAAGTTCGTCGTTTAGCAATCAAATCTGTCTTATCAGAAAAAGTTGCAGAAAATAATTTGGTTGTTGTGGATGCGTTAAACTTTAGCGCGGCAAAAACTAAAGACTTTAAAGAAGTTTTAAGCAAATTAGAAGTAACTACTAAAGTATTAGTAGTGTTAGAAAGTGGAAATGATTTTGCAGCGTTATCAGCTCGCAACTTGCCGAATGTTTCTGTTGTCTCAGCAGACAGTGTAAGTGTGTTAGATGTAGTAGCTAACGATAAAATGTTAATTACTCAAGCTGCTCTTACTCAAGTAGAGGAGGTGCTTGCATAATGAATTTACTAGATATTATTAAACGTCCTGTGATTACTGAAGCCTCAATGCTTGCGATGGACGAAAAGAAATACACATTTGATGTCCAATTAGGTGCTAACAAAACGTTGGTAAAACAAGCTGTTGAAGCTGCTTTTGACGGTGTTAAAGTCAAAAATGTTAACATCATGAACGTTAAACCAAAGCTTAAACGCATGGGTAAATATGCAGGATATACAAGAAAACGTCGTAAAGCAATCGTGACGTTAACTCAAGATTCTAAAGAAATCCAATTGTTTGACGCTGAGTAATTTAAGTGACAAACGCTAATTTTTAAGTAGGAGGGAACACAGACGTGGCAATTAAAAAGTACAAACCAACCACGAACGGACGTCGTAATATGACAGGTTCTGATTTCGCTGAAATCACAACTGCTACACCGGAAAAAACGTTATTAGAACCAATGAAAAATAACGCCGGCCGTAACAATAATGGTCGTATCACTGTGCGTCATCAAGGTGGCGGTCATAAACGTCAATACCGTGTAATTGACTTTAAACGTAACAAAGACAACGTTGAAGCTGTCGTGAAAACAATTGAGTATGATCCGAATAGATCTGCGAATATTGCGTTATTACACTACACAGACGGTGTTAAAACATATATTCTAGCTCCTAAAGGACTAGAAGTTGGAATGAGACTTGTTTCTGGTGAGGAAGTTGATATTAAAACAGGTAATGCGTTACCTTTATCAAATATCCCAGTAGGTACATTCGTTCATAACATTGAAATGAAACCAGGAAAAGGCGGACAGTTAATTCGTTCGGCTGGAACTCGTGCTCAGGTACTTGGTAAAGAAGGTAAATACGTATTAGTTCGTTTGAATTCAGGCGAAGTTCGTATGATTCTTGCTACATGCCGTGCGACGATTGGTTTAGTTGGTAATGAACAACATGAATTAATTAATATCGGTAAAGCGGGACGTAGCCGTTGGATGCGTAAACGCCCAACTGTTCGTGGTTCTGTAATGAACCCTAACGATCACCCACACGGTGGTGGTGAAGGTAAAGCACCAATTGGTCGACCATCTCCTGTTACACCTTGGGGTAAACCGACACTTGGTTACAAAACTCGTAGCAAGCGCGCTAAATCAGATAAATTTATTGTACGTCGTCGTAAGACTAAATAATAAGAGGAATCAGTTAGTCTATTTTTGGACAAAATGGTTTGTCTTTAAGACAATAAAGTACTCATGGCCATCTAGCCATACAATTTGAGAGGAGGTTCACCATGGGTCGTAGTTTGAAGAAAGGACCTTTTGTTGATGATCATCTATTTAAAAAAGTAGAGGCTCAAAAGGATCTTGAAAAGAAAAAAGTAATTAAAACTTGGTCTCGTCGCTCAACAATTTTCCCTACTTTCGTAGGTTACACAATTGCTGTATATGATGGACGTAAACACGTACCTGTCTATATTCAAGAAGACATGGTAGGACACAAATTAGGTGAATTTGCACCAACTAGAACATATCGTGGCCATACTGCCGACGATAAAAAAACAAAACGCTAATTATTGAGGGGAGGAATTGCAAATGTCAGAACAAATTACTTCAGCAAGAGCAACTGCAAAAACAGTTCGTACTTCACCTCGTAAAACGCGTCTAGTTATTGATTTAGTTAGAGGGAAAAGCGTAGCGGAAGCTATTTCGATTTTGAAATTTACGCCAAACAAGGCGGCTGGAATCATCGAGAAAGTCTTGATGTCAGCTGTTGCCAATGCAGAAAACAACTATGATTTAGATGTTGAAAATTTGGTTGTATCTGAAGCATTTGTAAACGAAGGACCAACGATGAAACGTTTCCGTCCTCGTGCGAAAGGCTCAGCATCACCAATCAACAAAAGAACTAGTCATATTACAGTAGTAGTGACAGAGAAGTAAGAAGGAGGGACAATCAGTGGGTCAAAAAATACATCCAATTGGGTTACGTGTAGGCATCATCCGTGACTGGGAAGCTAAATGGTATGCTGAAAAAGAGTATGCTGAATACTTACACGAAGATCTAAAAATTCGTAAGTTCATCTCTTCAAAACTTGCCGATGCTGCTGTGTCAAAAGTTGAAATCGAACGTGCTGCAAAACGCGTGAACATTTCTTTACACACAGCTAAGCCAGGTATGGTTATTGGTAAAGGCGGATCTGAAGTTGAGAACTTGAGAAAAGAATTAGTTAAATTAACTGGTAAAAAACCAAATGAAATTCACATCAACATCGTGGAAATCAAAAAGCCAGATTTAGATGCTAAATTAGTAGCAGAAGGAATCGCACGTCAGCTTGAAAGCCGTGTAGCATTCCGTCGTGCTCAAAAACAAGCAATTCAACGTACGATGAGATCAGGCGCTCAAGGAATCAAAACACAAGTCTCTGGTCGTTTAAACGGAGCGGATATTGCTCGTTCTGAAGGTTATTCAGAAGGAACTGTTCCACTTCATACATTGCGTGCCGATATCGACTACGCATGGGAAGAAGCAGATACAACATACGGAAAACTAGGAGTTAAAGTGTGGATCTATCGCGGAGAAATTCTTCCAGGTAAAAAAAACACTGAGAAAGGAGGGAAATAATCATGTTAGTACCTAAACGTGTAAAATACCGTCGTGAGTTTAGAGGTAAAATGCGTGGCGAAGCTAAAGGTGGTAAAGAAGTATCATTTGGTGAATACGGCTTACAAGCAGTTGAATCAAAATGGATTACTAACCGTCAGATTGAAGCTGCTCGTATTGCGATGACTCGTTACATGAAACGTGGCGGTAAAGTTTGGATTAAAATTTTCCCTCATAAATCTTATACATCAAAAGCTATCGGCGTTCGTATGGGTAAAGGTAAAGGAGCTCCTGAAGGATGGGTTGCACCAGTAAAACGTGGTAAGATCATGTTTGAAATCGCAGGCGTTTCTGAAGAAGTTGCTCGTGAAGCATTAAGACTTGCTTCTCACAAATTACCTGTTAAAACTAAGATTGTAAAACGTGAGGAAATGGGTGGTGAATCGAATGAAGGTTAAAGACATCAAAGCGTTAACCACTGCTGAACTACTTGAAAAAGAGAAGGAATTTAAGGAAGAATTATTCAACTTACGATTCCAACTTGCTACGGGACAATTAGAAAACACTGCGCGCATTCCAGAAGTGCGTAAATCGATTGCACGCATTAAAACAGTGTTGCGTGAACAAGAAAAGTAACATTGGAAGGAGGCCATTAAGCGAATGACTCAAGATCAAGAAAGAAATCAACGTAAAGTTTACCAAGGTCGCGTTGTTTCAGACAAGATGGAAAAAACTATCGTTGTTGTTGTTGAAACTCGTAATGCTCATAAGAAATACGGTAAACGTGTAAAGTATTCAAAAAAATACTATGCGCATGATGAAAACAATGTTGCCAAAATTGGAGACATCGTTAAAATTATGGAAACTCGTCCATTATCCGCTACAAAACGTTTCCGTTTATTAGAGGTCGTTGAAGAAGCAGTAATTATCTAAGCGAGATTTTCCTATATAGATTGAAGCTTAAAATCTGAAAGGAGGATACAATTGTGATCCAAACAGAGAGTCGTTTAAGAGTAGCTGATAACTCAGGTGCTCGTGAAGTACTAACAATTAAAGTGTTAGGCGGATCAGGACGTAAAACAGCCAACATTGGTGATATTATCGTATGTACGGTTAAACAAGCAACGCCAGGTGGAGTTGTTAAAAAAGGTGAAATCGTTAAAGCTGTAATCGTTAGAACAAAAACTGGAGCTCGTCGTGCAGATGGTTCTTATATTAAATTTGATGAAAATGCTTGTGTGATTATCCGTGATGATAAGAGTCCTCGTGGTACACGTATTTTCGGCCCAGTTGCTCGTGAATTACGTGATAGCAATTTCATGAAGATTATTTCACTAGCACCAGAAGTATTATAATCAATTCTTGTCAAAAGGAGGTGCGAAACAATATGTTTGTTAAAAAAGGCGATAAAGTTAAAATTATCACTGGAAAAGACAAAAACAAAGAAGGCGTAGTTTTAACTGCGTTCCCAAAAGCTGATCGTGTCATCGTTGAAGGTGCTAACATGATCAAAAAGCATCAAAAACCTAGTGCTGGCGCTCCCCAAGGAGGCATCGTCGAAACAGAAGCATCTATTCATGTCTCTAACGTGATGGTCATTGACCCATCAAACGGAGAACCAACAAGAGTAGGTTATAAAGAAGTTGACGGTAAAAAAGTGCGTGTTTCTAAAAAAACAGGTGAAGTATTAGATAAGTAGTAAAGAACGGAAGGAGGGACCGACAGAATGAACCGCCTGAAAGAAAAATATATTAAAGAAATTACTCCGTCTTTAATGGAGAAATTTAATTACACATCAATCATGCAAACTCCAAAAGTTGATAAGATTGTTATTAACATGGGTGTTGGTGAAGCAACAACAAATGCTAAGAACTTAGATAAAGCCGTTGAGGAATTAACGTTGATCTCAGGTCAAAAGCCGATCATTACAAAAGCTAGAAAATCTATCGCTGGTTTCCGTTTACGTGAAGGCATGCCAATTGGCTGTAAAGTTACTTTACGTGGCGAAAGAATGTATGAATTCTTAGACAAACTAGTTTCAGTTTCTCTACCTCGAGTACGTGACTTCCACGGTGTCAGCAACAAATCGTTTGATGGTCGTGGTAACTTTACATTGGGTGTTAAAGAACAATTAATCTTCCCAGAAGTAGATTACGATTTAGTTGATAAAGTACGTGGTATGGATATCGTTATCGTTACAACTGCTAACACAGACGAAGAATCCCGTGAATTATTAACACAACTTGGAATGCCATTCCAAAAATAATAAAAGGAGGCGAACTACTTGGCTAAAAAATCAATGATTGCTAAAAATAAACGTCCTGCAAAATTCTCAACTCAAGAGTACACACGTTGTGAACGTTGTGGCCGTCCACATTCAGTTTATCGTAAATTTAAACTTTGCCGTATTTGCTTCCGCGAACTTGCCTATAAAGGACAAATTCCCGGCGTGAAGAAAGCTAGCTGGTAACAAAAAACCCGCATAAAGGAGGTAAATAGTTCAATGGTCATGACAGATCCAATCGCAGACTTCTTAACTCGCGTACGTAACGCAAACATGGTTAAACATGATATGTTAGAAGTACCTGCTTCAAAAATTAAACATGATATCGCTGAAATCTTGAAACGTGAAGGTTTCATTCGTGATGTTGAATATATTGAAGATGACAAACAAGGCATCATTCGTGTGTTCTTGAAATATGGTCGTAATGAAGAGCGTGTAATCACGAACTTGAAACGTATTTCTAAACCAGGCCTACGTGCTTACGTTAAAGCTGATGACGTTCCTAAAGTCTTAAACGGACTAGGAATTGCTATCATTTCAACTTCTGAAGGTGTTATCACTGATAAAGAAGCAAGAGAACGTAACATCGGTGGCGAAGTTATCGCATACGTGTGGTAATCGAAACTAACTAGAAGGAGGTGTCTTGAGTGAGCCGTATTGGTAATAAAGTAGTCGTAATTCCAGCTGGTGTGACTGTCACAACAAATGGAAACGACGTAACAGTTAAAGGACCTAAAGGTGAATTAACTCGTACTTTCGTTGACGTTATTACAATGAATATTGAAGGTAATGAAGTGACATTTACTCGTCCAAATGACAATAAAGAAAATCGCGCACTGCATGGAACGATGCGTGCCAACTTTAATAACATGGTTGTTGGTGTAAGCGAAGGATTTGAAAAAGTTCTTGAGCTTATCGGGGTTGGATACCGTGCCCAATTACAAGGATCAAAACTTGTATTGAATGTTGGGTATTCTCATCCGGTTGAGTTTGAAGCTCCTGCGGGAGTAACAATCGAAGTGCCAGCAAACACAAAAGTTATCGTTAAGGGTGCTAACAAAGAACATGTTGGCGAATTAGCGGCTAACATCCGCGGAGTACGTCCTCCAGAGCCGTATAAAGGCAAAGGAATTCGTTATGAAGGCGAACACGTACGTCGTAAAGAAGGTAAAACTGGTAAATAGTAAGCTTAGAATAGTGATTGAAAGATTGTTTGACAATCTTTCACGTCTTATTCAAAGACTTACTTATATCAAACAGCTATGTTATATAGCTTACAAGTCTGCTTAGCAGCAAACAAATATAAAGAGGTGACAATTGTGATTTCAAAACCAGATAAAAACAAAACACGCCAGAAGAGACATGGTCGTGTACGCGCAAAAATCTCTGGTACTGCAGAGTGCCCACGCTTGAACGTGTTTCGTTCTAACAAAAACATCTACGCTCAATTAATTGACGACGTAGCGGGTGTGACGCTAGCAAGTGCCTCTACCTTAGATAAAGAAATTTCAGGTGGAACAAAAACCGAAACAGCAGTTGCTGTTGGCGCATTAATCGCTAAAAAAGCAACTGAAAAAGGTATCAAAGAAGTAGTTTTTGACCGTGGTGGTTATCTTTACCATGGCCGTGTTGCAGCATTAGCTGGAGCAGCACGTGAAAACGGACTAGAATTTTAGGAGAAGGAGGAACACCATTCATGGTTTATATTGATCCAAAAGGTTTGGAATTAGAAGACCGCGTTGTTGCGATTAACCGTGTTACAAAAGTTGTAAAAGGTGGACGTCGTTTGCGTTTTGCTGCAATTGTTGTGGTTGGCGATAGAAATGGTCATGTTGGTTTTGGTACTGGTAAAGCTCAAGAAGTACCAGAAGCAATCCGCAAAGCAATTGAAGATGCTAAGAAAAACTTAATCGAAGTGCCGATGGTTGGTTCGACAATCCCTCACGAAGTATTGGGTGTCTACAGTGGTGGACGTACTCTTATGAAACCTGCTTTAGCCGGTTCTGGAGTAGCCGCTGGTGGTCCAGTTCGTGCCGTATTGGAATTAGCTGGTGTCGCTGATATTACAAGTAAATCTTTAGGTTCTAATACACCAATCAACGTTATTCGTGCAACAGTTGAAGGCTTATCTCGCTTGAAACGTGTTGAAGAAGTTGCTGAATTACGCGGAAAAACTGTAGAAGAAATCTTAGGATAAGGAGGACAAAATAATGGCTGAATTAAAAGTTACATTAAGACGCAGCGTTATCGGACGTCCTCAAAACCAAAAAGATACAGTGAAAGCTTTAGGCTTGGGTAAACTTAACAGCTCTGTTGTTAAACCTGATAATGCTGCCATTAAAGGCATGATTAACACTGTGTCACATTTAGTGGACGTTGAAGAAGTATAATTTTACAATTGAGATAGAATTACTAAAAGAGGAGGTGCCAAGTAAATGAAACTTCATGAGTTACAACCTTCAGAAGGTTCAAGACACGTGCGTAATCGCGTTGGTCGCGGAACTTCATCTGGTAATGGTAAAACAGCTGGCCGTGGTCAAAAAGGACAAAAATCTCGTTCAGGCGGTGGCGTACGCTTAGGCTTTGAAGGTGGACAAACACCACTATTCATGCGTTTACCAAAACGTGGATTTACAAATATTAACCGCAAGGAATACGCAGTTGTAAACCTTGATGTCCTTAATAAATTTGAGGACGGTACAGAAGTAACACCAGCATTGCTTGTTGAATCTGGAATCATTAAAGATGAAAAAGCGGGAATCAAAGTGTTAGCTAACGGTGAATTGACGAAAAAATTATCAGTGAAAGCTGCTAAATTTTCTAAATCAGCGCAAACAGCTATCGAAAACGCTGGTGGTTCAATCGAGGTGATTTAATGTTAAAGTTATTGAAAGACGGGTTCAAAGTTAAGGATATCCGTAATAAAATATTCTTTACGTTATTTATCTTATTAGCATTTCGCGTAGGCGCTCATATAACAGTTCCTGGCGTAGATGCTAGAGCATTGGCCCAATTAAGTAATAATCCATTGTTTAACATGTTGAACACTGTAAGTGGTAGTGCTATGGAAAATTTCTCATTGTTTGCAATGGGTGTTTCTCCATACATTACGTCTTCAATTGTGATTCAGTTACTACAAATGGATATTGTGCCAAAGTTTGTTGAATGGTCTAAACAGGGTGAAGTTGGCCGTAGAAAATTAAATCAAGCTACTCGTTATTTGACGTTAATCTTAGGATTTGTACAGTCAATGGCGATTACTGCAGGGTTTAATCGTTTTGCGGGATCCGGATTTGATTTTGTTAAAAAAGCAGATGCGACAACTTTTATCACGATTGGGATTATTTTGACTGCTGGTACGATGTTTGTTACATGGATGGGTGAACAAATTAGTGAAAAAGGGATTGGTAATGGTGTATCAATGATTATCTTTGCGGGGATTATTTCTCGTTTACCTTCTGGTATCAAAGAAATTATTGAGGATAAATTCATCAATATCGACCAAAGTGATATTTGGAAGTCTGTTATTTTTGTAGTTGTTTTGATCATTGCAATTCTTGCGATTGTAACGTTTATTACATACTTCAACCAAGCAGAACGTAAAATTACGATTCAATACACAAAACGTGTTGCAGGTGCACCGCAAAGCAGTTATTTACCGTTAAAAGTTAATGCTGCAGGTGTTATTCCAGTCATTTTTGCTAGTTCATTGATTTCTACACCAAATGCATTTATGCAGATGTTTTCAACAACAAAAGCAGATGCAACCTGGTTTAAAGTGTTATCACAACTCTTTAATTATTCAACCTTGCCAGGGGGAATATTCTATACGGTGCTAATTGTCGCTTTTACATTCTTTTATGCGTTTGTTCAAGTTAATCCTGAAAAAGTTGCGGAAAACTTGCAAAAACAAGGTAGTTATATTCCTAGCGTTCGCCCAGGAAAAGGAACAGAGGACTACATCTCTGCACTTTTACTGCGTTTGAGCGTTGTGGGCTCTATATTCTTGGCCTTAGTTGCAATTTTACCAATTATCGCGCAAAACATCTGGAAGTTACCTTCTTCAATTGGATTAGGTGGAACTAGCTTGTTAATTGCGATAGGGGTTGCTTTAGAAACCACAAAACAATTAGAAGGTTTGATGATGAAACGTCAGTATACAGGTTTTATTGTTAAGTAAGAAGCGGGTGTTGAGGAAGCTCCTCAGCACTAGCTCGAACTTCGCTGATCTATAGGAGGAATAAAGATGAATCTCATAATAATGGGGCTACCTGGAGCAGGTAAAGGGACTCAAGCAGAGCGCATCATTGATGCTTACGGTATTCCACATATTTCTACTGGAGATATGTTCCGTGATGCTATGAAGAACGAAACTGCCTTAGGTCTTGAAGCAAAATCCTATATTGATAAGGGAGCACTTGTTCCCGATGATGTAACAAATGGTATTGTGAAGGATCGTCTAGCTGAACCTGACACAGCGTCTGGTTTCTTGTTGGATGGGTTCCCACGTACAATCGAACAAACACAAGCTTTAGAAGAAATTCTATCAAGTTTGGGCAAAAAAATTGATGCCGTAATCAATATACATGTAAAAGAAGATGTTTTGATTGAACGTCTAGCTGGTCGTTTTATTTGCCGGACATGTGGGGCAACCTACCATAAGGTGAATAATCCACCGAAAGTTGAAGGAACATGTGACCGTTGTGGTGGACATGATTTTTATCAACGGGAGGATGACAAACCTGAAACGGTTAAAAATCGTTTAGCTGTTAACATTAAAGGCAGTGAACCGATTCTAGACTTTTATGAAAAAGCCAATCTTTTACACACAATCGATGGAAATCGCCAAATTGATGCTGTCTTTACTGATGTTAAACAGATTATTGACAGTATTTAGAGAATCTAAGCCAAAAGTAGCAGTTATTCTTGTGGATTTGTTTTTACCTTGGCAATCAAGAGGTTGTGTGATAAAATAACTCAGCTAACTTTAAATTAAGCTAATTATATGCTATAATCTGTAAGTTGAGGTGTTTTTGGTGGTGTCTGGTCGACCCGCCGATTTTTATCGTGTGAAAATACGAAACAAGTATAAGGAGGTACTATGTATGGCGAAAGAAGATGTGATTGAAATTGAAGGTACAGTCGTCGAAACTTTGCCGAATGCAATGTTTAAAGTCGAACTTGAGAACGGACATGAAATTTTAGCGCACGTTTCTGGGAAAATCAGAATGCACTATATTCGTATCCTTCCAGGAGATAAAGTGACTGTTGAATTGTCACCGTATGATTTAACAAGAGGTCGCATTACTTATCGCTTTAAATAATTGTACTCCGTAAAATTCAAGGAGGTATAATCATGAAAGTAAGACCATCAGTAAAACCAATTTGCGAAAAATGTAAAGTAATTCGTCGTAAGGGACGCGTTATGGTTATTTGCGAAAATCCAAAACATAAACAACGTCAAGGATAATTAGGAGGTGTAGCATAAATGGCTCGTATTGCAGGAGTAGATATCCCTCGTGACAAACGTGTAGTAATCTCATTAACATATATTTATGGAATGGGTAAAACAACTGCACAAAAAGTCTTAGCGAATGCTGGAGTATCTGAGGACATTCGTGTACGTGAATTAACGAATGATCAATTAGATAAAATCCGTGCAGAAGTGGATAAATTAAAAGTTGAAGGCGATCTTCGTCGTGAAACAAACTTGAACATCAAACGTTTGATGGAAATCGGTTCATACCGTGGAATTCGTCATCGTCGTGGTTTACCAACTCGTGGTCAAAACACGAAAAACAATGCGCGTACGCGTAAGGGTCCAGCCCGCGCTATCGCAGGTAAGAAAAAATAATTCAAAGTAAAGTGAAGGAGGTTAGAACTTCATGGTAGCAAAAAAAGTTAGCAGAAAACGCCGTGTGAAAAAGAATATTGAGTCTGGTATTGCACATATCCACTCAACATTTAACAATACAATCATAATGATTACTGACGTTCATGGAAATGCTATTTCTTGGTCATCAGCAGGATCATTAGGTTTCAAAGGCTCTAAAAAATCAACTCCTTTTGCCGCTCAAATGGCAGCAGAAGCAGCAACTAAAGTTGCGATGGAACATGGTTTGAAAACTGTTGATGTAACAGTTAAAGGCCCTGGTTCAGGACGTGAAGCAGCAATTCGTTCATTACAAGCAACAGGATTAGAAGTGACAGCAATTCGTGACGTCACTCCAGTTCCGCATAATGGATGCCGCCCTCCAAAACGCCGTCGTGTTTAATGAGTGTCTTTCATTTTGAGTGTGAACTTAAGAACGTCATTGAGCAAGACACTTTTCGTTTTGAAAGGGGTATAGATAAGAATGATTGAATTTGAAAAACCAAGAATCACCAAAATTGATGAAGATAGAGATTATGGCAAGTTCGTCATCGAACCTCTAGAAAGAGGCTACGGGACTACTTTAGGTAATTCTCTACGTCGTATTTTATTATCTTCTTTACCAGGAGCGGCTATTACTAATCTACAGATTGATAGTGTGCTACACGAATTCTCAACGATTAAAGGCGTGCGAGAAGACGTGACGCAAATTATCTTAAATATCAAAGGGTTAGCATTGAAGCTTTATACTGAAGAAGAAAAATCCCTTGAAATTGATGTGACTGGTCCAGCAACTGTTACGGCAGGTGATATTATTACGGACAGTGATGTTGAAATCTTAAACAAAGATTTGCATATTTGTAGTGTCGCTGAAGGGGCAACTTTCCGAGCTCGTCTAATGGTTAAGCCAGGACGTGGATATGTCCAAGCAGATGAAAACAAAAAAGAAGATATGCCAATCGGTGTATTGCCTGTTGATTCTATTTACACACCAGTTCGTCGTGTTAACTATCAAGTAGAGAACACACGCGTTGGCCGTCGTGATGATTTCGACAAATTAACATTAGAGGTTTGGACAGATGGTTCCATCATGCCACAAGAAGCGATTAGCTTAGCGGCAAAAATTCTGACTGAGCATTTGGATATCTTTGTAAACTTAACTGATGAAGCTAAAAATGCTGAAATCATGGTTGAAAAAGAAGAAACTCAAAAAGAAAAAATGTTGGAAATGACTATCGAAGAGTTAGACTTGTCTGTACGTTCATACAACTGTTTGAAACGTGCTGGTATCAATACCGTTCAAGAGTTAACTGATAAGTCTGAACCAGAAATGATTAAAGTACGTAACTTAGGACGTAAATCATTAGAGGAAGTTAAAAACAAACTCGATGATCTCGGTTTAGGATTGCGTCAAGACGATTAATACTTTCGTATGAAGGAAGACCTCTATCCTTGGAAGCTTAGCGACCATAGGATTAGCGGATACCGGACCTATGAGTTAAAGGAGGAAAACTAAGTGAGCTATCGTAAATTAGGACGCACTAGCAGTCAACGTAAAGCAATGTTGCGCGACTTAACGACAGATCTAATCATTAACGAGAAAATCGTTACAACTGAAGCACGTGCGAAAGAAGTACGTTCAACAGCTGAAAAAATGATTACATTAGGTAAACGTGGCGATCTTCATGCTCGTCGTCAAGCAGCTTCATTCGTAAGAAATGAAATTGCAGATGTACGTGAAGAGAACGATGAGATTGTAGTTGAAACTGCATTACAAAAATTATTCAGTGATATTGCACCTCGTTATACAGAACGCCAAGGTGGTTATACTCGTATTTTAAAAACGGAACCACGTCGCGGAGACGCTGCCCAAATGGTTATCTTAGAACTTGTCTAAATGAATAACTACATCACTTTATTGGTGATTCACTTTAGAGTGTTATGATGTTGGAGTCTTAGGCTCCGAGTCTAGCTCGTCGCTACTCTCTGGTCAGTAATGCCAGAGAGTATGCACTCATCATAAAATTTTGGCCCTTTATGGGTTATTTTTTTTGTCTAAAATATCATTAACTGTTGCTTATCAGTGATGTATGATTGAGTGATGAACTTTTTTTGCTCAATGGCTAAAACAAAAGGTTTCATTTGTCCTTTTAAGTAAATGGGTACATCAAATAAGGAGGAAGAATATCGACGTGAGATATAGTTTACATTATTTAAGGCTGTTTTGGCGCACTGTTTACTGACTAGAAAGAAGGTTGATAAATAAGTCACATCATCGTCTGGAATGTTGCGAACTAAGAATGAAGGGATTAAAACCTCGGCTGCTAATGTATCCGCTTCGATTTCGAAGATTGGGTTATCATTAAGGTAGATATTATTGCGGCTGAGGGAAAAAGTCCCTCCTTTTTTTAGATGACCTAGTTTGATGTGAGCCAGTTCATGAGCCAGAGTATAATTGATTCTACCGGCATGTTTGATTGTGTCATTATAAAAAATTAAATAACGTTCCTTCTCCTTTAAATATGCTGTCGCACCATCAGCACTTTGAGTGAATTCAACGACTTCCTCCAAAGTGAGTTGGTTTTTTTTTGCAAATTCTGAATAGGAAATGAGGCCAACATTTGGTTCATTTTTAATCAGGGCAAAGGGGTTAATTGGAAATGCCTGAATTTTGTTTGTTTTAAGTAAGCCATAGGCTAAGGTTTTTGCCAATTTAAAATTGGGCTTATTAGTTGCTCCACAGTTCATCGTCATCAAAAGTAGCCTCCAATATTCGTAAGGTTTTCTCCCGCTGTTCGGGTGTCATTTGTTTCGCCTTACGTTGAATCATAAAATAGTTTTTATCCTCGGTACTGTCATCTGTTCGCCCTAATAAATAGTCCACAGAAACATTAAAATAGTCTGCAATACGAACCAGTTTATCGCTGGAAGGAGAGCTTTTTGCCCATTTTGTAATGGCACCACTGGATAAACCAACAGCTCGTTCTACTTCTGCTAAACTTACATTTTTTTCATTTGCTAAGCTTCTGATTACCTCTAAGACTGTCATTGTATCCTCCTTTGAAAATATTCTTATATATAATAGTTGACGATGAAAATATTCAGTGATATATTGAAACTATCAAGAATGAATCAAGTTAGTCAGCTAAAAAATTTAGGCGTTACTAAAGTGATTGATTCGTTATTATGCTATAATTATAGAATATTTTCCGAGATTAAACAATATAATGGTGAATATATTCGATATTATTGATGACAGACCTATTACAGTTTCTTTTTTTAACAACTAAAAAGAACGTATGTTCGTATTTTTATTTTAACATATTGTTAAGTAAAGGTAAATTTGAAATGACTTTCTTATTTTGGAGGTAAAGTAATGAAGAATGGGTGTTGATATATGAGTGAAAAGAATTATCTGGCTGACGATCTCTCTGTAGTTATTAATCTGATTGCCAGTCGACAGCAGATTTGATTGGGAGTGCATTTGGATTATTAAATAAAATCATTTTATAAGATGTCATGAAGTTATTTGGAAAAGATACAACATTTAGAGAAATAGTTGTATCTGTGTTAGTTAGCGACATTATTGCTAACTATTATTATAGGGAAAGTTAAATAGACAAGGAGTTGATGTGGAATGAGTGAACAGTTAAAAATTGGTAATAAGGCACGACAACATGTCAGAGAAATGCTAAGTGAGTATCCTCAGATGAAAAAGGAAATGGAACAGTTAAGACAGTCTTTAATGACGGTTCAGGAAGATGGCAGTAATCAGTTTTCGGCATTTGAGGCAAATTCAACCATTAAGATTGTTTCTCATGAGCAAATTTATTTCAGAAGTTTGGCGTTGAATGTTATTGATGAGGTTATCAGTAATGCTACAACTGAATCTCAGGTCATTATTGACTTGAGGTATTTTAAACGCGAGCCACTATCCTGGGTGGCCATCTCCCTTAATGATGAGGTAGGCTATTCGGAAGATAATTGTCGCAAACTTGAAAAGAAGCTAGTAGATGAGATTGCTAAGCGGTTAGGGTGGTAGTTTTACCAGTTTGTGGTTTTTTATTTACCAGTTTCAAGAGGCTTTTGGCGGTAAAATAAGTATGTAAGGTGATAGAGAAGGAAACAAAAAGACAACCAACCTTTATTTTTAGTAATCCTTCTCTGCTATCTTCGGTCCAAGCATTTAATGACTAAAAAAGACATGGAGGTTATCCGGATATGACAAAAGCAGGCAATAAAGTAACAGGCAAATTAAAAAAGGCATCACGAACATATACTGATGTAGAGGTGGATGCCATAGTCAAACAGAAATTAGCAAGGCTGCACCAACAGTTAGGACTAAAGAAAGACATGGGGATGATTAAAAAAATGACCATTACCATTGATTTCGAAAAATAGGAGAAAATAAGATGACATTAGAAGCAAAAAAAGGAATTGACGTAATTTTATTATACCGTTTATTGAAGAAAGAGACGGAACAAGACGCGTGGAAATTAGCCTTCCAAACTGAACACGAAATTGGCTTGAGTCGTGAGGCCAGCAGTGCACCAACAAAAGATGGCGCCGTTCAAAGCATGGCTCAATTGGAGTACGAGTTTTCGGCCACTTCAATCGTTGCCAAAGGCGATGCACATGTGAAAGAAATGCGACAAGCTTTAATTGACGGCGAATTAATTGAAATCTGGGAAATTGATAAATCAGAAAAAGGAACAGGGGCCGTTAATCAAGACAAGTTTGCCGCGACTTATTACCAAGGGTTTGTCACAAGCTTCTCTCAAACTGCAAATTCAGAAGACGGAGTTGAGTTATCTTTAGAATTTGCGATTAATGGGACAGGACAAGATGGATTTGCCTCGTTATCAAAAGATCAGGCAGAAGTGGTTCAATACGTTTTTAAAGACACAACAACGGTTGGTGCTTAGTTATTACGATTGAAACTAGCTATAACAAGTTAAATTAGGAGGCAACGGAATGAAACTGATCATTAATAAAAAAACCTATTCATTTAAATTTGGAACAAAATTTGTACGAGAAATTGACGCTCGGTTACCTTTGGAACAAGAAGGTATCAAATTTGGTTTTGGCCTATCGGCTAAAGTAATTCCCGAATTACAAGGAACTAATGTTAACACCCTTTCTACCGTACTATTTTTAGGCAATTTGACTGAAGAAGATAAGGTCTCACAGGATATCTTAGATGATTACATTGATGGTGTCGAAGATATCGAAAATCTATTTGACGAGGTAATGAAGGCACTAGCTGAATCAAATGCGGGAAAGTTAGCCATGCGAAACTTACAGGAAAGTTTGAAGAAAGCCAAGAATTAACCGAAAGTTCCGCAGAGACATACGAGAAGATCAAGATATTCTCATTAAGATGTTTGGGCATGACCGATATTAGAGGGATTGAACGGATGACACCTTATGAATTTGAGCTGCGAGTGACTGCCTTTAAATTAAGAAAGCTGGATCAGGAATACGACTTCCATCTGCAAGCTTGGTTAGGTCAGCAAGTGCAGGCGACGAAGAAATTAGGCAAAAAAGAAGTGCCTTACTTTAAAGATTTCAATGCTTTCTTTAATTATCAAAAGAGGGAGCAAGAAATTCTAGGCCTCACAGAGGACACGCCTGACTCCCAATTCACGCAATTAATGAGAAAAGCTAATAGTTAGAAAGTAGGTCATTCTACGGAAGATCTAGCTAGCAAGTTCATAAAAGAAAGGAGGTAACATGTGGAACTATTTAGTGTAGAAGCGATATTATCCGCAACAGATACAAATTTATTTTCGCGAATGAATGCTCGAGCTGAACAGCGAGCCGCTAAAGGTGGTGGATCGTCAGGGGGCGGTGTTGATGCGGCTGGTAAATTGTATGACCAGACGAAGCAATTAAACGCAAGTCTTGGAAAAGTCAGTGATTTTTTAAGCAATGCCAGCAGTGTCAATGCGCAACTATCTGAGTTTGCTGCGACATTTGGTTTCGAAGCAGTTGGCCAGGCATTACAGCAAGTATCGGGTTTTCTGGATACGGCTCAAACTGTGGGAAGTGGCTTAGGTATGTTCACCCAAGGCTTAGGTCAAATGTCAAGTGGTGTAGAGACTGCTCAAATTCTAATGATGGAATTTTCAGAAGGTGGTTTTGGTGGATTAGGCTCTGCCATCTCTGGCCTAGTTGGAGGGCCTTGGGTCCTGATTGCTGGGGCAATAGCAGGACTAGTTGCTGGCTTCATCTACTTATGGAACACCAACGAAGGCTTTAGAATCGCAGTAATTGAAATTTGGACGATGATATCGGAAACCATTAGCAATATGATAATCACCATTGCCACATTTATTTCAGAGGTTTGGGGCAGTATCGTTATGTGGTGGATGGATTCCAATAATCAGGTTCGTCTAGCAGCAGAAAATGTGTGGGCCGCCATTAGTGCAGTTATTACCACAGTAGTGAACGTGATTTCAACGATTGTTCAAACCGTCTGGAGTGCCTTAACAGCTTTTTGGACGGAACATAATGAGACCATTAAAAACGTGGCCAGTGCTATTTGGAATGGGATCAAAGCTACCATTGAGTTTGCGATTAATGCCATTTCGACGGTAATCGGCGTCGTTTTGGGTGTTATTCAAGCCCTTTGGCAAGGGACTTGGAATACAATTCAAACTTATGTAGCGACTATTTTCAACATCATTGCCACAATTATTCAAACAGGTTTAAACATTGCCAAAGGGATTGTTTCAACGGTGATGAGTCTGATTAGCGGTGACTGGTCAGGAGCTTGGAATGGCGTCAAAGAAACAGTAGCGGCTGCTTGGGAAGGGGTTAAAAGCATTGTGACTACAGGGATTGAAGGGGCCTATAATGTGATTGCTGGCTGGTTTAATACCTTTAAAGATGCCGGTGGTAATCTGGTGAAAATGATTGGTGATGGCATCTTGGCCGGAGTTACATTTGTGACTAATGCGATTGACACGATTGTCGGCAAAGTTCGCGACTTCTTGCCATTTTCACCAGCTAAAACAGGCCCCTTATCGGATTTAGATCAGTTAAATTTTGGTGGCACGATCGCCTCAGGAATATACGCAGGAGAAGCACAAATCACACGAGCGATGGATAGTGTTTTATCCATCCCATCATTGTTTGAATTAGATAGAACTTTAAATAGCAGTAATCAGCAAACAATTCATGCTAAAAGTGAATTATTACTAACCCTAAATAAGCAACCAGCAGTCTTTACTGTTAATTTGGGAAATCAACAATTTAGAGCTTTTGTTGATGATATTTCCCAAGCCATTGGCGGTAGTACAGAACTGAATTTAGCCTTTTAGAGAGGAGGAGAACCATGTATCATTTTCAAGATACAACAGAGGCACAAGTCACTCGCGAATCGTTACCAACATCAGCCATGAATTACGACGGTCTGTTTTTTGAAGAAACCATTGAGGGGTACCGGACACTATCCGTCAGTGGCCGTGAAATGATTTCGTTGGAGATTGAAGCAGACAGCCGTAAAACAGGGACGGTGATTTACAATCAAACTCTTCCTCAGCGAACACTAACCGTTCATTACCAACTGCGTCATGATAATGCGGAAGAGTTGCTGGTTAATTATCGGCGATTAATGGCTTATTTATACCGGGAACGAGACGTGATCGTCTACTTTAATGATGAACGAGACATACATTATCTCGGCAGGTACTCGGCATCAGATGAAATTGCTGGAGACAGTTATACCATCGTATCTAGCTTTGATATTTATTGCCAAGATTCACGGAAATATACGAAAGAGTTTACCTCGACAGGGTTTATTGGTGGCACATTCAGCTATCGAACAAAACCAGATACAATCATTATCACTACACGGAAAAAAGGCAGTTTAGTGATTTCCAATGGCTCCCAAAAGATCACCATGAGCCAAGTGGTCTTTAATGAGGGGGATCGGGTCGAAGTGGACTTTAAAGAAGGAAGGATTATAGTCAATGGGCAAAACAGAACCTATTATCTGGATTTAGATAGTAGTTTTGAAGACTTCTATCTGGCCCAAGGCCAAACCATTACTAGTAACAATGGGGAGTTAAAGGTTATCTATCGAGAGGTGAGTTTATGAGTAATGTCTATTTTTTTAATGACATTCAACGTTTAATTAAAGTAGTTTCGGAGCAAGCCTTGACAGAAGTGATTCAGGAACAGGAAATAACAGCGGCCAAGTCTGAGCTGTTGAACGATACCTTATCTGTGGTTGTGGATTATCACGACGAGCTTAAAGAGGCCGCTTATATGGCCGTCAGAGAACTGGACTTATCTTTCTCCATGTACAGAATATACAATACCTCTGATTCAGGTGACCAACTCACCTTTACAGGCGTGGGATTCGCCCCAGATGAACTGGCTGGCTACGTGGTTGAGAACCTTCAAGTTGAGGAACGTCCTATTAAATCTGTGGCTCAGCTCTTAGTAAAAGGCACGGATTGGACGGTAGGCTACGTGGACGACCGCTTGGCTGCTGTCAGTGGTGAGTTTAGCTATCTTTCAATTAAAGAAGCACTCAAACAATTACAAAAACTCGGCTGTGAAATTGTCTTTAAGTGTCAGTTGGAAGGGCGAGGCATCAGCCGTAAATGGATGGATATCTATCAGCAGATAGGCGAAGTCAGTAACATTCGTTTTACCTATGGCGAGAAAGCCTTAAATATTATTAGAGAGCAAGACCGCAGTCAGATATATACCTCACTAATCGGTCGGGGAAAGAGCCAAGAAGTTGGGGATGGACAAGGGAAAAAGCTTGACTTTAAAGAGATTGAATGGAAAAAAAGCCGCGGCAACCCCTTAAATAAGCCAAAAGGCCAACAATGGTTAGAACTACCAGAGATGACTGCCGCCTATGGCATTCCCATGAGTGACGGAAGTATGGGCAAACGAGAAAAAGTGGTTACCTTTGACAATGAAGATAGCCCGAAAAAATTATTAGAACGAACCTATGAGGAATTAGTGGCATGCTCACGGCCCTTAGTCCAGTTTAAAACCACTACCTTAAGTAGCGATGCGATTGGGAATTGGGTCACCGTTCATCGCAATGATCGTGGCTATCATTATGAAACACGTGTTTTTAAAGTTAAAACAGACCGGTTAACTGGCAAAAGCGAGGCTGGTTTAGGAGATAACATGACCAAAAGCGCTTCGCGAAATACGGCAACCATTCAACACGAGTTAAAAGCCATGGATGAACGCAAGATGACCTTTCAGGAATCGGAAGAAATTGCCAAGTGGCAGTCCGATGTTGTGAGAGGGGCTAAAGGTGGTTCGATTATCATGATGAATCCTTCAGATACGGGGGAATCAGACAGTCGGATACCGAATCAAATGGTTTGGATGAACGGCCCGACCTTGGATGCCAGTGATAATTTTTTGGTGGCAAACAGCCAAGGAATCGGCTTTATTGATGGGCCTTTTGACATGACTGATTTTAAACCAGCCTGGTCGATTGATGGCACATTTGACGCTAATTATATTAAAGCTGGTGTTCTGCGTGCGATTGATATCATAGGCGTTACAATCACTGGTTCAACAATTACAACAGACGGTGACAATCATAAAGTTCGCTTGAAAAACGGCATGTTGAGTATTTTAAATGATGATAATGAGGTTATTGGTTCCCTATTTGCCAGTTATAGCTCAGCTACAGGAAAAGCCAACGGAGTGGCTCTACAACAAGGGAAAAATGAGATTTTATCCTTAAATACTTCAAATCTCAATGACGGCGGTAGTACCTATGTGATTCAGATTCCTAAAGAATCCAATTCCAACAAACCTTTGATCAATAGCCGTGGCAAGTGGCATCATGATGGCGATCTTAACATTGATGGCAGATTGACTTTAAATGGTCAGGAAGTGACACCAGGTGGTTCCGGTGGAAATAACAATTGGGATGGACAGTACCCGCCAGAAGTGACGACAGAATTAGATAAACGGGCCTGGGAAATTTGGATAACAGCCATTAATCAAGGCTATGCCAAAGAATCAGCGGCAGGTATGATGGGCAATATTCAACGGGAAACAGGTGATATGAGCCCAACTGCCAATGAACGACCAGGAGTGCCTGGCTATGGTTACGGACTGGTTCAATGGACTGACTCTACCCAAACTTATACAGGCAGAGAGTACATGATTGACTTGATGGAGCGGGCTCAGATTAAAGATAAGCCAGATACCATTCAGGGTCAAATGAAATTAATCGACTGGCATGCTAAAAATGGTCAGTGGATTCCAACGGGCGAATTCCCGCAAACCTGGGCTATGTTTAAACAAATGACTAACATTGAATCAGCCACCATGGCCTTTTTGAAGAACTTTGAACGGGCTGGAGTTGAAGCTGCTGGGCAACGGATTGAAAATGCTCGTAACTGGTACAACAAGTTTAAAAACTTAAAGCCACCAGTGATAGGCACGATCTTTAAGCCGCCGATTGGAGGACTGATTACGGTGACGAGTGAATTTGGCTGGCGTGTGAGTCCTATACCCCCTCATGGAGACGAACTTCATAACGGGATTGATTTAGTTAACGGTAATCCCAATACCCCTATCTATGCAGCTATGGCCGGTGAGGTTGTAATAGCGGATAATTATCCGGATTGGTATGGCTTGTATATTGTCATCAAACATCCTAATGGAAAATACACTGGGTATGCCCATAATTCGTCCTTAAATGTGAGTGTTGGTCAACAAGTGGCTCAGAGTCAGCAGATTGCTGTTATGGGCACGACAGGACCCTCAACAGGTGAACATTGTCATTTTCAGATAATGAACGATGTTTGGCCGAGTAATGAAGGATTTGAAAACCCAAGACCCTATATCTTGGGGTAAAGAAAGGAGTGATGGAATGATTCAAGCAAAATGGAAAGGGATTTTAAGTACAACCGAGCCGTATAATCATCTTGGTTTAATAAAAGTCCGTCAGGGAAATCAACAGACGGAAGTTTTTGATTTTCAAATTAGTCAGCAGCATGAGTTGTTTCCGAATTTAAATCAATACGATGTCTATTTTCAAACGGTCAGCAATCAGTTGCCAGTAGAAATTAAAGCAGAGGTCATTGATAATCAGAACAGCCTTGTTCGACTGGTAATGAACGATTACTGTATGCAAAAAACGGGCAAACATCAAGGGAACTTTTGTTTTAAGCGAGATAATCAGGTAGTTGGAACGACCCAAGACTTTACTTATGTGGTGATGCCAAGTCCAGCAACTGCTAATTTTGATACAGGGGCATACTGGCAATCGGCTCAAGACTTGATTGATGAGATGACACAGTGGATTGAAGAGATTAAAGAGACACTGGGAGAAAATGCCGCCATAGAGCTAGGCAATCAGGTCAATCAGCTTAAGCAGGAGCTGATCAGCGTCAAACAGCTCTTGACAGAAACCAATCGGGAAGTGATTGAGGCGCGCAAGTCGTCAGCATCAGGTCAAACATTTGCTGATTTGGGCACTCGGTTAAACCATCTGGAAGAGTCCCACTATACCTTGCCTTATGAAGAGGTTGTGACATTGCAAACCCTACAAGACGATCGGTTCAGTCTCAATCATCAAGTGGTTAAGGAACGAACTGTGGCAACGGATCATAACTTGCCAGGACTCGTTGTTGCAGAAATTGGTAATCCAAACCAAGATACCTTTTATCTTGAGAAAGTCGGTGAATTATAGTGGGAATTGAAATCAAGCGCATCATGGAAAAAGATGCTAGTGGTGTAAATCGGCAAATTTATCCCATAACACATATTTCTGCTGTTGAAGGAATCGACGCCTTTGGCAATCAGGAGGCGACGGTTAAATCAGTTAACGGGAAAAAAGGCGACATTTGGCTAACACCTCAAGATCTAGGAATTTCAGAATCTGGCATCCCAATTGCCTCAGAAATCCAAGATGGGATACTGACGGCAGAGATGTACCGAGAATTAAAAGAATTGATTGAACATATTAATAATGGAATCTCATTGGAAAAGGTGGATGAATAACGATGGTAGATATTGTAAAAGTAAAAAATGCGGGAGTCGAGGTTTACCCTCAAACCCATGCGAAAGCAGTACTAGGTCTCAGTACCATTACTGGCCCACAAGGACCAAAAGGGGACACTGGGGCAAGGCCCTCAAGGAATTAAGGGCGACGTGGGAGCGGCTGGCGCAACAGGACCAATTGGCCCACAAGGACCAGCTGGCAACAACACTATTACGTTTGAGAAAGTGGGGACGGTTTAATATGGCAGATATCGTACAATTAGTAGAAAATGGACAGAAAAAGTATATTAAGACGCATGTTAAAGCTATTGAAGAACTTGAAAAAGAGTTAGCAAAATATGAGAAGACAGATGGCTTGTCTGCAGGAGAAACGTTATGGGCAGGTGGCTTAGTATTTAATTCAACAAATACTATCACTCCGACAAAAAGTTTAGATGAGTGTAAACATGGTTGGGAACTTACCTGGTTGAAATGGGATTCAACAAATGGGGCAGATCAGGGCAGCAGATGTAGAACCTATATCCCTAAGACAACTCCAAGAAATCAGGCAGCGCTATTTCCTATCGCGTTAAATCAGATATACCGAGAGGGTGCAATGAATATTACGAAAAATACGTGGTTTTCTACTACCGAGCTTAAAGGACATGGACAAAATGCACTAGCACCTAACGACCGGGCTATTTTACAATCTGTGGTTAGTTACTAGGATAAAGGTGAGAGAATGAAGATATGGGCCTCCATTAATGAAAATAATCGATTAGAGGGATATAGTTTTTCGGAAATGAAAAATTTTATCGAGCTTGTAGTAGAAAAAGAACCAGTAGATGTGTTTAATTGGATTGTCCAAGATGGTGTCCTAATTTATAATCCAGAGGGATACAATCAAGAGGAGAACCTTAGTGAACTTGAGAAATTAAGATGGGAAAATAATGAAATTAGAAAGAATCAACAGATGTTGGAAAGTGCGATTCTTGAAATTTCTGACTATATTTTCAAGTGAAAACCGAGGCGGTCGTGATGGACTATAAAAGCTTTGTCAGTAATATATGTAAAACAAGTAATATTTGGTATGCGTCAAGTTGAGCAGTTATCAGGATGAATTCAAAATCAATTAAAAGATAGAGTTAAATGACTTCAAAAAAATAATAATGAGGGAGTTTGTTCATAGAGCAAGCTCCTTCATTCTAAGTGAGGTGAGCCAATGGGAATAGAAAGTTTGCTGTCAAACGCAACAGAGATCAGTTTTGGGCTATTGTTCGTATCCTTATTTATTTGGGTGATGAAGAAGAACGACGAACGTGAAAAACGTTATACCGTTCAACTTGAAGACAAAACCAGAGTAATTGCGGAGCAGCAAAGCTTCATTGCAAAACAATCAGAGATGATGGGAAATATTTCCAATACAGTGAAAGAAACAAGCGAAACAATTAAGAAAGTGTCAGAAGAAATTCATGATATAAAAATCAAAATAGAAAGATGAGAAAGGAGGTCAGAAAATGGAGATATTATTAGAATGGATGTCACAGTACGATGAAAATCAGATACTTTCAACAGCGATTATTTGCTTGATAGTCGTATTCGTGACCAATTATACGGGCATCGTTGAAAAGCGCTGGTTGCCTGCCACAGCCACGATTATCGGTGCCGTTGTGGGAAGTGTCTTTAGTTTGCACTATGGGGATTATTTTTATTCGATTGGCTTGGGAATCATCGGTGGCTTTGTCTCAAGCGGTGCCTATGATTTTGTGAAAGATACCTTTATGCCAAGTCAGAAGAGAGCGAAAAATGACTAAAATATTATTGGTGGCTGGTCACGGCCAAGGGGATCCGGGAGCCAGTGGCGGTGGCTATAACGAGGCAGCCACCATGCGCCAGTTAGTCAGCAGAATCAAACAATTGATTCCAGATAAGGTGGATAGTTACGATCAGACCAAGGATTGTTACCAACAAAATGGCTTGGCTACCACCACCTATCGGAATGTGATTGAGTTTCACATGGACGGCGCCGCCAATCCAAATGCCAGTGGCGGTCATGTGATCATTGCTGCAGGTTTTTCACCAGACAATTTAGATACCCGCTTGAAAGACGTGATTAAAAATCACATTGGCATTTGGACGGGCACGCCAAGCGGGTTTTCTTTGCGCAAGGATTTACAAAACTTAAATGTGGCTGCTCAGAGAGGTATTGCCTATCATCTACTGGAATTGGGCTTTATTACCAACAACGGCGATCGAACTAAGGTAATTGGTAACATGGAAACCTTGGCAAAAACCATAGCCACAGGAATTTCCGGTGGACCAATCAGTAGTCAAAAGCCAAGTGTAACAGACAAGACAGTCACCGTGGCCCTTCATGCTAGCCATTGGAGTTCGTCCAGTAAGGGAGCGAAGATCGCCCAGTGGGTCAAAGGCAGAACTTTTACTTACCGTCAGGAACGAGCAATTAAACAGTCTCGCTCCAATTATGAGTACTTGCTGTATAATAAGGAGCAGCCAATTGGTTGGTTGTTGTCACAAGACTGCGTCGGAGGCTTTGGTTCGGAAGTCCCAGGGGGTAGTCAGTCAAGGAACTGGGACCCATTGAAAATCGGTTCAAAAGTGACCCTGATTAATGCTGTGGATTATCAGGGAGCTCCCTTAAGGACTCAAGGCGTGTATGAAGTCATGGAAATTAATGGCGACCGAGCTGTTATTGGTAAAAATGGACAAGTGACAGCTGCAGTCGTTACCACCAATCTGAAACAATAACCCCTGAAAAACCTAGCTCTTGCTTTCTTAGGTCTAGGTTTTTTGAGGTGTCATGACATAAAGTGGTTTATTCCCTAAATTAAACGGAAAAAGGGGCCAAGATGATGGAATTTACTTGATAATATGCTATTATAGACAAGTGACTTGGTCGAGTTTAGTGACAAGGAAATAAAAGTAAAAAAATTATCGTTTATTTAAATAAAAAAGCCGTTAAGTATTCGCTTATAGGGAATTTAGTGCAGTGATAGGATCATATCATTGAAACTTTGCTATTTTTTTGTTAGTGTTATACTTGATTAAAGCTGACTGCCTAAGTTGGCTTTCTTTTGTAGAAAGAAACTGTGAGGGACATTATGAAACCAATTATAGAGATCGATCATATTAGTTTTAAATATCAAGAAGACCAAGAGGCTTCTGCTTTGAATGATATTTCTTTTTCAATTAATCAAGGCGAATGGGTGGCTATTATTGGACATAATGGGTCTGGTAAATCTACTTTAGCTAAAACGATTAATGGGTTAATCTTACCAAATAGAGGTAAGGTGATTGTCGGTGGATTGGAGCTTAATGAAGCTAATGTTTGGGATATTCGTAAAAAAATTGGTATGGTGTTTCAAAATCCTGATAATCAATTTGTAGGATCAACTGTTGAAGATGATGTGGCATTTGGTTTAGAAAATCAAGGCGTGCCGCGAGACGAAATGGTTAAGCGGGTGACAGATGCTCTAGATAAAGTTCGCATGGGCGACTTTAAAACGAAAGAGCCTGCTCGTTTATCAGGTGGTCAAAAGCAGCGTGTTGCAATCGCAGGAGTAGTTGCCTTGAGCCCAGATGTAATTATTTTAGATGAAGCGACAAGTATGCTTGATCCTAAAGGGCGTTTAGAGGTTATTTCAACGATTCAACAACTAAAGGAAGAGAAAAATTTGACCGTTATTTCAATTACACATGATATTGATGAAGCAGCGAATGCTAATCGAGTATTGGTCATGAAGTCTGGTGAATTAGTGCAGGAAGGCACACCAGAGGAAATTTTTTCTGCTGGGGAAAAATTAATTGCTATGGGCTTGGATTTGCCATTCCCAGAAAAACTCAAGATTGAATTAACCAAGTTAGGAATCGATGTACCAAAAGAGTACATGTCTGAAGAAGGGATGGTGGACTGGTTATGGACATCCGTTTTAAACAAGTAGGCTTTACTTATCAACCAGGGACACCCTTTCAGCATCGTGCATTGTCAGATATTAATCTTGATATCAAGGAAGGGTCTTATACGGCTATTGTGGGGCATACAGGTAGTGGAAAATCAACGTTACTTCAACATTTAAATGCGTTAGTAAAGCCGACGGAAGGCCAAGTCGAAATCGGTGATCGGATCATCAAGCCTGATACTAATAATAAAAATTTGAAAAGTATTCGAAAAGAAGTAGGCATCGTGTTTCAATTTCCAGAGGCACAGCTATTCGAAGAGACAGTAGCGAAAGACATTGCTTTTGGTCCTAAAAATTTTGGCATAACAGATGAGTGTGCACAGGAAATAGTGAAGGAAACTTTAGAGATGGTTGGATTGGATGAAAGTTATATGGAACGCTCGCCTTTTGAGCTTTCTGGGGGGCAAATGCGTCGTGTTGCGATAGCAGGAGTACTTGCCATGGAACCATCTGTTTTGGTCTTAGATGAACCAACGGCAGGCTTGGATCCACAAGGGAGATTAGAAATGCTAGAAATGTTTGATCGTCTTCACAAAGAGCGTGGGTTGACGGTTGTTTTAGTCACTCATATGATGGATGATGTTGCTAACTATGCGGATTATGTTATTGTGTTGGAAGATGGTACAGTTGTTAAGCAAGGTGTGCCTCAAGAGGTATTCGCAGATGTTAGTTGGTTAAAGGAAAAACAACTAGGTGTGCCAACAGCTACAGCATTTTCACAACGTTTAGCAGATAAAGGCTTCAATTTCACGCAATTACCGTTGACTACGAAAGAACTAGCTAAAGCGATTAAGCATCTTCTGGTAGCTGAGCAGGTAGGTGATCATCAATGATGGATAAATTGATTTTTGGTCGTTATATTCCAGGCGATTCTTTTATACATCGAATGGATCCGCGTGCTAAATTACTTACCAGTTTTTATTTTATTGGGATTATTTTCTTATGTAATAATTGGCAGTCTTTTTTGTTGATGTCTTGTTTTACGATAGGAATTATTTTCTTGTCGAAGGTAAGCATAAAATTCTTTATTCGAGGCGTTAAACCGCTGATTTGGTTGATTTCTTTTACTGTTATTTTGCAGATACTTTTTTCAACAGGCGGGACAGAGTATTTTCGTTTTGGTATCATAGCTGTCACTGAGTTGGGATTGCTGAATGGGATATTTATCTTTTGTCGGTTTGTTTTGATTATTTTTATGTCAACACTTCTAACATTGACAACTCCTCCACTGGCTCTATCAGATGCGATTGAATATTTATTGCGTCCTTTAAAAGTGGTGAAATTCCCAGCACACGAAGTATCGCTAATGCTTTCAATCGCTTTGCGTTTTGTTCCGACGTTGATGGACGAAACAGAGAAAATTATGAACGCGCAACGAGCTCGCGGTGTTGATTTTGGTGAGGGAAATCTAGCTCAGAAAATGAAAGCTATTGTGCCATTATTAATTCCGTTGTTTGTTAGCAGCTTTAACCGAGCAGAAGATTTAGCAATTGCAATGGAAGCTCGCGGTTACCAAGGTGGTGAGGGGCGGACCAAGTATCGAGTGCTTCATTGGCAAGGAAGTGACACGGTCGCAATTTTGATTTATGCCCTGTTGACTGTAGGGTTAGTTTATCTAAGATATTAAATTAGAGAGGTAGGGAGGTTTTCCTATCCTCTTTTTTTCAAGTAAAGGAGTATAAGAGATGCCAAGATATAAAGCGATTGTGGCTTATGATGGCACGAATTATTGTGGTTTTCAAAGTCAGGAAAATGGTCATACAGTACAAGCGGAAATTGAAAAGACTTTAAAAAAATTGAATAATGGAAGAGCTGTTACAATTCATGGATCAGGTCGTACAGACTCAGGAGTTCATGCCTGGGGACAGGTTATTCATTTTGATTACCCGGAGCGAGACGCTGAGAAGTTACGTCATGCACTGGATACGCAAAGTGCAGCAGATATCGCGATACGTTCGATTGAAAAAGTATCTGATGAGTTTCATGCTCGCTATGATGCAGTTGAAAAGACGTATCATTATCATTTGGATATTGGTAAACCGAGAACACCGTTTAGACGATTTTATGCGGCTCATTATCGTCACTCGTTAGATGTTGAGCGAATGCAAGAGGCTATTCACTATCTAATTGGAACCTATGATTTTTCGGCATTTTGCGCAACAGGCACAGCCGTTGAAAATAAAGTTAGAACCATACATGAAGCGACAGTGGAGTATGCAAATGAGACTGAATTAGTGTTTATTTTTCGTGGTGATGGTTTTTTATATAAGATGGTGAGAATTTTAGTGGGAACATTAATCAAAATTGGTAGCGGTCATTTGGCGCCGAGTGACATGCCAGCTATTATTGCAAGTCATGACCGTAATCAAGCGGGACCAACCGCCCACCCAGAGGGCTTGTATCTAATGGCTGTCACTTATCCGTTAGAATAAAAAACGGATTCGTTATTAATATAAAAAAATATAGATAAGTCGCATAAAACCATTGACATTATGCTGTTTTGCGCGTATTATGGTAAATGGTATTGTTTGCCCCACGATGAGCCCCGGAAACTTATTGTGTCAAACATCAGACTTATAAATTGGAGGAAACAAACGTGCGTACAACATATATGGCCAAAGCTGGCGAAGTAGAACGTAAATGGTACGTAGTAGATGCAACAGATATTCCTATGGGACGTCTTTCAGCAGTAGTTGCATCAATCCTACGTGGTAAAAATAAACCAACATTCACACCTCATGTGGATACTGGTGATTTCGTAATCGTAATCAATGCAGAAAAGATCAAATTAACAGGTAACAAAGCAAGTGATAAAATCTATTACCGTCATAGCCAATACCCAGGTGGATTGAAATCTGTCTCAGCTGGTGAATTGCGCGAGAAAAATTCTCGTCGTTTGATTGAAACATCTGTAAAGGGCATGCTACCTAAGAAAACTTTAGGTCGTCAACAATTGTCTAAATTACATGTGTATGCTGGATCAGAGCATCCGCATCAAGCACAACAACCAGAAGTATTAGATATCACTAACCTAATTTAAGGAGGGAAATTCATTGGCTAAAGTACAATATTTCGGCACAGGCCGTCGTAAAAAATCTGTAGCACGGGTACGTTTATTGCCTGGTACAGGAAAAATCGTTATGAACAACAAAGCAATTGAAGAATACATTCCGCATGCTGATTTGCGTGAAGTTATCAACCAACCTTTCGCTGCAACTGCAACCGAAGGGGCATATGACGTTATCGTTAACGTTAACGGTGGTGGCTACTCAGGTCAAGCTGGTGCAACTCGTCATGGGATTGCTCGTGCTTTATTAGAAGTTGATCCTGACTTCCGTAGCGCGCTTAAATCTAAAGGGTTACTTACTCGTGACTCTCGTATGGTTGAGCGTAAAAAACCAGGTCTTAAAAAAGCGCGTAAAGCTTCACAATTCTCTAAGCGTTAATATTGCTTATATATCAACGTTTCAGGCGTTTCGCAATTCATGTTGCGAAGCGTCTTTTTTATTGTTGACACCACAGTTGACACCATTCAAGTCTGAATCTTTTTGAAACAATTTGCGATAAGCCATTTCTCCAACGGGTATTTTAATGACATTTGGTGTATTTACATAGGTCTTTGTGACAGTTATATCGCTATGAGTTAATGCTTCAGAAATCTGTTCCAATGACATACCTGACTGTTTCGCAAGTGTTGCACCTGTATGACGTAGTTTATGTGGTGTGGCATGAACTAGATTAGGATGGCGACGTTCAATGGACTTCATACGGTAATTTAGGTAATCTGTGTGAAGTGGCTGATTGATGTTGCCTTTATTGTCAATGTATGTGAATAAAAGTTGCTCGTCTGTTTGTTCAATGCCAAATTGTGCAAGCTCTACTTGTTGTTGAGTTTTCCATTTAAACAATAAATCTTTTAATTCAATTGGAATATGAAAGATTGTCGTTTTGTTACCTTTTGTGTTTTTCTCATTGCCAAACTTATCTAATGCCTTACCAATAAAGATTTGTGATTTGAAAAAATCAATATCTTTCCATTTTAGCGCATAAGTTTCAGATTTACGGTCAGACAAGAAAAAAGTTGTTTGAAAAAGTACGTAGTCTTGAAATGTTAATTGCTCGTTTTGCCAATCTTCTTGAACCGTTACGAGCCATTCCTGTAATTGTTCAAAAGATAAATACAAATCTTCTTCTTTTCTAGCTTGCTTTAATTGATTTTTCTTCGTTGCTTTAATCCGTTTCAAAGATTTATCAAGTTTATTACGGTCAATGTATTCTAATTCCTCTGCCCAATCAAAAATAGAATTCACATAGCTTCTCAATGTTTTAAAATTTGCATATTCAGCTGCTTTTTTTGTCATTACTTGTAGGACGATAGCTTTATTGTGGTTTAGATAATTTAGGGTATATTTTCCAAACATAGGTAAAATATGCAGTCGAAAAACATCTTTTGTGTTACTAACAGTGACATTAGTTGGTGGATTTGTATTTGTTGAGGTCAAACCTGCTACATAAGCGTCAAGCCAGACTTCTTTGTAAAAATCTTTGAATAATGCTTCACCGCCTAATTCAATTGCACTTTTTTCCTTATTTTCACGTACTTCTTTAATGCTAGCATAGAAATCAATTTGAGCTTCGTTAGCCTCCTTTTTTGTTTTGAATGTTTTTGAGTAAAGTTTTCCTACACCTAAAATGGTTTGAACATCTTGAGGATAGTAAAGTCTCAAGCGATAGGTGTTATTTGTAGTTTTTGTAATTGACATAGTATTTTCCTCCGAATTGCGAACCGAAATCAAATACTATGAGCAATTATATCGCGTTCGCAGTCATTTTTCTATATTTTCTAACCAATTGTCGATAGTTAAACGATCAAATCTTGTGGAACCACCTATTTTTAATAAAGGTAATCCTTGAGCAATCCAGTTATCTAATGTGTTATTGGAAACCTGTAAATAGTTACAAGTTTGTTTTTTGTTCATATAACGATGTTGTATATTTTCTTGTTTTTTAATTTTTTCAATTTCAGTAGCAATTAGGTTGTTAAGCTGATTGGAAATTTCTTTCAATTGTTCTTCACTAATCAAGATTTTCATTTCTGTCATAATTACACGTCCTTATCATTTAATTGAGGTGAACCTATTTCAAATAGTATTCTTGTGGCCTTTTCTATGTCATTTTCTGTTTTAAAAATGATTGATTCACTCCAGTGGTTTTTTATTTTCAAATTAAATAATTCTTGATATGTTTTTTTATTGTCATTCCAAAACATCGGAATGATGTAATCATAATTGAACTTGTAAACATTGATACGTCTGAAAAATTGTTCTTTTTTATCTACGTCATTAAAAACCGTTTGATGACTTTTATCATTTTTCAATGCTCGATAGAAATCATTGGGAGAGAAGGGGCTAGTAATAATTATTTTTTCAGCAACAATTTTTTTGTCAAAATAACGGCTACCAGCAACATTCTCAAAATTGAATGGATCAGTAAGTTTCAATAATTCATTGTATGAAATAGAATTAGGGCGTAATTCATCAAGAATCAGAACACTTTCACCATCATAATTTGCAAATAAATCTCTATTTGAACCAGTAATGTAACGATTTTTTTTATAACGAGATTTAGCAAAACGAGTTTTTCCAGTTCCAGTGTCACCGAATAAATAAAAGACTTCAATTTTCTTTTGTTCTTTTTCCATTCGTGTCTTAAATTCTTCAAAACGGTGGTCTGCTAATAATTTTTTGATAATGCTTAATTGATGTTCGTTTCTTGCGTATTCAGTCGGAGATAATTGGTTCATAAGAGTTTTAAGTGTGATTTCTCCATTTCCAAATGAATCAATTAAATGTTGAATTTCTTCTTTTCTACTTCGATTTATAGATTTAGTTATCTTGTTGATACGCTCCTTAAAATCAAAGTTCGCTACCACGTCATCAATGTCATATTGAAATTTTTCCTTTGCTTGATTAGTTTTGTGAATCAAATAAGAATACATATTGTTAGGGCGGTTCAACCAAATTTCAAAGTTTTGTGAGGAATCATTAAATACCTTAGCTACGTTATTAACTTTTCGGGGATTTTCAAATTTTAATGCGATATGATAATGAGGTACTACTAATTTGTTATCAGTAACGGAACTTGTGTCTTTATCATGAAGAATAATTGCATATTCAACAGGATTAAGTGTTTCTTTCACGTATTGTGATAGTTTCTCTATCTCAGTTGGAATATTGCGGTTTTCCATGTATTCAATCTGATTTTCATACATAAAATTCCTGAATTTTTTTGTCATTAATTATCACTTCCATTCGCTGTTAGTTATTTCTGTAGGATTCTGGAACACATTGAAAAAAGGTGTTCCAGAAAACTGTATCAGTAAATTGCATTGATTCTATTGCTTGTTTCACGTTACTTTCGCCACTTTGGAACAATTTAATTTTCCATATAATAAACCCATGGAAAATTGATAGAGCAATGTTTTGGCAATCTAATTTGTAATTTTGGCACATTTTTGCAGTTTTCTATTTGAAATAGCCTAAACGAACAAGTAATGCAGTTATTAAATCTTGCGAATCAAAAAGAATTTTATAAAATTCAGTCAAACTAAATTCTTCTGTTCCACAACAATAATCAAAATATTTTAGAATTATTTCATCATTTTTGAAATATAATTTAGCAATTTTATCATCAGACAACTCGTAACCTTTTTTTATATATTTTTGTTCGCTAGATGTAAAATCACTTGTATCAGCATAGTCGCGTACACCACTCATTTGAAGATAATCCAAAGCACCAGAATGCAGTCTGTCATAGAGTTGATTACTCATTTCATTTTTTTTATTTAATTCGTTGTTTTTAGTCATTTTTAAATTCCTCATTTCGTTTTTTTATTTTAAATAACCTAATCGGGCAAATAGTGCGTGTATTAATGTTAATGAAGCATTAGTGATGTTAGAAATTTCGTCATCTTCAAAACAATGTTCATTGAATATGTCATTAATTGCAAAAAATAATTCAGAGATTTGTGCATCGGATAAATGATGATGCTCAGCAACAATTTTTTGTTCATGTTCAGTTAATTCAATTCCGACTTCTTCGTGTGAACGTAACTCATTTCTTATAAGAACATCATTTGCAATATCATGTAAGTATTCATGAAAATCTTCAATTAGTTTTTCATTTCGCAACAGTTCAGCAATTTCATAGATTGTATTTTCGTCACGCTTTTTAATAATAATATTTTCCATTTAAAAATCCTCATTTCATTTTTTTTATTAATAATTTCTCTTGCATAATTATTATGTAAAACTTTTCCCAAAAAAATGGTCAAATTTGAATTTGTAACATAAATGTAATATTTGGAGTCGAAATAGACTGAAATGAAAAAGGAGTATTGATTATAATCAAAAAAACCTCTATTTTCAGAGGTTTTCTTTCTAGATATTGTCAATTTTATATTCACTACGAATAAACTACCCGTGACACTAATCACTGAATATCAAACAAAAAAGTATACAACAGTCTGTTTTCATTCGATATTTTGGTAGTTAGAATGAGAAAATTTGTCAACAATTTTCCCAATCTAAATACCAAAAATCTCAAGGTCCAGCCTGTCGACATTTTTTTCTCAAAATTCAGTTTATTAGTTCGGCTATTATTTATTTGTAGTTACATTTTTATAAAGGGGGAATCGAACATACTCAAACTTTGTCCGTTGATTAAAATATACCCTTGTCCACGTTCACGTTTTAATATGTCATTAGCGCTACGATTTTCCCCAAAAATCATTCTAAAATTTTCTACAGAAAGATTTCCCAAACCAATTTTTATAGCGGTATTATCACGTATAGCCAAATCAATAGAATCGGAACTTGCTCGTTGCATAGCAATCAATACGTGAATATTGGCTGCACGACCTTTTAAGATTATATTCTTTATTTTCATGTTTAGTGTTTGCCATTCTTTTTTTTCAATCACTAAACTTAATGCAGCAAATTCATCAATGATGAGAAAAACTGCTTCATTGTCTTTAGTTTTATTGCTATATCGTTCTTCCATTAATTCTTCAACAGATTCAATATAGAGTTTTATATCTTCGATGGAACTTGCTACCATAGGCAATTTAAAATAATCAGTAGTAATTTGTTCTAATTCATCAAATTTTCCATCACAAATATAAATTAGATACGGAGGTGCCTCTTTGAGCATTTTATGAATAATACTAAACAACAAATATGATTTTCCTGTACCAGAATTACCACCTAATAATAAATGGGGGTTACGAATATAATCCCACTCAAATCGTTTTGACAATGAAATTTTCCCTTGTGGGTCATAGTCAATACTTGCTGATAAATCACAAATTTCTTGTTCTTTACATTCTTTGTATAAAAGAATGTATTCAACAAATCCGATTTCATTGTTTTTTTGTAATAATTTAGCATGAAACAAACTTTGTAACTGACTATCAAAATCGTGCAGTCTATCGTCTAACATGGAACCTGTTTTTAATAATTGTAGAGTTAAAAGTGTATCGTCATATTCACTTTTTTTAGTTTTGTATTTGATTTCAACAGATAGTTGAACTTTATTTAATCTCTGATTGATCCCTTCAATTTTTTTTAATTGTTTGATTTCATCAGTTAAATAGAGTTCATTTGCTTGTAAAAAATATTTCAATTTATATCTTATGGTTGAGTATCTAAAAGCCTTGAGAAAAGCTTTATTATGCAGTTTTTTCAACTTAACTTTAAACATTAATGTTTCATATCCTTTCCTTTTAAGACGCCTCAAACAGCAGTATATTGCGTCTTGTAGCGTTTTATGTAAGGTGTCATCATTTTTTTTCGTTAGCTATTTTATGCTGTTTTCAAAAAGTTTTTTATTTGTTATCAGTTATTCATCTTTAAAAAATAAAATGCGCGAAATATTAATGTTTCACGCATTTTATAAGCTAATCGCCAAGTTCTTGCAATTTATTTGCTGAAATTGTCACACCTGATTTTCCGTTATCTAATGTCCATGAATTAGCAATTAATCCTTCAAATGAAATGTTTTGACGTTTTTCAATTTTTTTAAATATTTGCTTCTCAGCACCTTTAATGCGTACTTTGAATTTTTCAAATGTTGCTAAATTAATACAATGAATTTCTACACCTTTTACTTCTTTTGTTGTGAAATCTAACCAATTACTTGCACCCATAAATGCAATACCATATTCAAAACTTTTTTCTACATCAACATATAATCTCATTTTTCTTCCTCCATTCTGTACAACGTTTTGTTGTATAGAAGTAATATCAAAAAAGGCTGTTTTATTTAACGAAGGGTATATTTCTCATATAAAAATTGAAGAAATTAGGGGAGCTTCCCATTAGTAAAATGAAATCATTGTTTTTTTAGAACAAAAAAGCATATGAACAAAATCGTTCATACGCTCTTTTCAGCTAGTTATTTGAGTTCATATAGTAGATGAAAGTAACAGTTTGTGGTTTTTGTGTGTATGAGTTTCTAAAAACGGCATTTCCATCATCAAGTAAAACTGCACCTTCAGGTAAATCAGTAAATAGAAGGAGATAATTAGAAATAGCTTTATCGGCAATGGCATTAAACATTTCTCCAATGGTGCCTGTCATTACGGTTGCATCTTTAATTTCTACACCGTCTTGATTGACATAGCGAATAGTAACTGTTCCTACATTTGCTTCAGGTTCGGTAGGGTCTACGGGTTCACTATCTTTAACCTTAACATCTAGATACCATTTTCCACCGTCTAACTCATTTTCGAAAGCATATCCTGCTTTAAAGCCACGATAATCAAAATATTCATTAGCATCTTTACGACTGTTAAAAGGTCCAATGCGTAAAATAGTGCCTCCTTCTCTCTCTTCAAATATTAAGTCTTTCCATTTATCTTCTGGTTTGCTAGTTTCTCCTTCAGGTGTTTCCGACTCATTAGAATTATTATTTCCAGTATTGTTTGGGTTGCCATCAATTTGATTGCCGGAGATGTTATTGTTTTTGATATTATCTGTTACATCAGTGCCGATTGGTTTGTCGGGAATGATTTTGTTAGAATTATTGACCTTTACCCCATCATTGACCTGTTTACCATCAGGCGTTTCGGCTACTAAATTTCCGTGTTTATCCCATTTGATGACGGTACCAATTGCTAAACGATATTCTTCGCCAAAAGATAAATCAATATTGTTGATAGAAGCTAATGTTTGAACATTCACATTAATCTTCATAGAGATGGCCCAAAGTGTGTCACCAGCAATCATCGTATAGCTGGTTTGTCCTTCTTTAATTTGAATGGACTCTGGTGTGTTAGCGTTCCAAGTTGAAGCTAACACAGGTGTAGCACTTACTAATGTGAGAATACTTAATGAAGCTAATACAGCACCTGTTCTTATTAATTGTTGTGCGCTCTTTTTTTCTATCATTTTTTTGTGATTTTTACGTAAGTTCATTTGTTTTCCTCCTGAGATTCTTTTTTAGTAGTTTGTCTTTATTCAATGATTTCAAAATTATTCATAATTTTCTAATTCTCGTTTTGCCATTATTTTGTTTAGAATACTTTGATATTGGAATAAACCAATAATTAGTAAAAATGGCGCAAACATATATTTTAAAAGAACTACGATTCCTTTTAGAACCCAATAAAACCCAGATAATTTAAGTCGATTAGTACTTGTTCCAAATAATACATGAGCAGATACAGTATTTTGTGCCATTCCATTCTCTATTTTCTCTGAAACAATTAAGAGTAGTAGATTTGTTCCAAAAAAATAGGAAATTCCCCAAAATAAAGAGAAAAATACTTGTCCTTCTAAAAAGAATATAAAAGCTACTGCTACTGAAACAATCAAGCTCAATAGAACTTGAATAGGATATACTTTTAATAGACCTTTAAGATCATGAAATAAATTTTCCCAATATACGCTTGATAACATATTAATTTTTGTCATATCTATCATTCCTAACTTTTTCTTTTATATTTTGGAACAAAACGTTCTTCTAATCCCTCTACACGTTTATCTGTTTGTTCCAATGTTGAATTTATATTTCGTGCAGTCATTGATAATTCTCTGATTGCAGTTAATTGTTGCTCTTGTAATGAAGTTAACCCTTGAAGTTGATTTAATTGCTGGTAGGCTATTTGATTGTTTTCTTCTAAAAGATTGGAATGTTCTCTTAAAATTCCCATATGTTCTTGATGTTTATACTCTAAATCTAGTAAATGATAGGCTTCTTTCAAATTATCTGCTTGACCGCAATGTAGATAATTGAATAGCAACGCAACAGAATTTGGGTTTCGGAATTGTTCAGGGATTTTATTAGTATAGATAGCGTTTTTTTCTAATAGCACTCCTAATTGATTTTGAACATTAGTTTTTTTTGTACAAATTCCTTCAATTTGTGTCTCCTTGTCATTCATATGTTTTTTTATTTTGTCTTTTTTATAGAAGTCGTAGCCCATTAAACTAGCTAAACTTAATAAAAAACTACCTAAAGGGCTTAAATGAAAAAATAAAACAATGATGATTGAGGATATTCCTGAGAAAATAAGATTTCTAATTAGGTGAGATTGATTATGAAATGCAAGGTTCAACTGTTTTTTTTTATTGTTAATTTGGGTCATATCATTTTCAAGTGATACGATTGAATCTATTACTTCATTTTCTAATTCTAGTAATTGAAAAATAAAAGGCAAGTCTTCCTTAGTAATGTCTTGATAACCTTCCATTTAGTGTGTCTCCTTTCTGTAATGATTGTTGAAAGTAGCATATAGATTCCATCTATTATCAATAGATTAAAGCATTCCGTGCTCTCCTGTTATGAAGTCATAATAGGCTGTATAAAGATTAGATTTAGATACTGTGCCATCTTCAGAAACTCCACCAAACGAATAGCCTGTGTAAAGTATCCTATTGCCGTCAATTGTTGTGTAGGCACCTTGTCCGCCGCCATAACGAATCATTTGTGAACCATTTTCGTCAACACCATATTTAGCTTGTTGTTTTATAAAACTATCTTTAACGCCTACATCATCAAGAATATTATTGATGAAATAATCAAGTATCTCATCATCAGAAGGCTGTGGTGTATTATCAGAAGTTTTTTCATTTTGTAAATTGTTGCTGATATAAATCATTTGTTCATTAAAGATTTCTTTCAAATTTTCTGATTTTTGTACTTTTTTTGCTGAATTATCAAAATTGGATTTATCGTGGGTGTAATTTTTAAAAAGCGTCTCTTTCGGCACTGATTGATTGTCTATGTCAACTTCTTCATACCCTTTTATACCTAAATAACAAACACCTTGCGTGGGAGTCATGCCATTGTCGTTTATTAAAAGTTTATAAATCGGATGACCAGTACCAGCACCACTTGTAATTTGTAGATAGAGATCACTATTATCGACAAAATAATATAAGGTAAGTCCTTCTAAATTTGGATATTCTTTGATACGTGAATCGACAATATCTGCCATTAATACTAATTTTATTTCCTGTGATAATTCATCAAATTGTTTTTTAGAAGAATCTTTTTTAGAAGAGTCTACTGTAGATAAAGTTTCGCTAGTTGATGAGAATGAAGAACTATTTGTTGTTTTATCTGCTTTATCAATATTAGTTCCTGAACATGCAGATAATAAAATCAAACTGATACCACTTGTTAAAATAATACTTGCTTTTTGCATTTTTCCCCTCCTATCTTTTTATTCACAACTCATTATAACGAGTATCTTTTGGATTTGCAATACATATTGTATTGCGAAAAGCAGTGCATCAATGCAGTTCGAAACGAAATACAATTGATTGTGACAGGAGGTAATGCAAATGAATAGTTTTAAAATTAAGCCGAATCGCAAAGAAACAGAAAATAAAACTGTGAGATTTCCTATTCCACTTATAGAAAAAATTGAAAAAGTTATCACAAACAATGATGTCACTTTCTCAAGCTTTGTTATTCAGGCATGTGAATATGCTTTAGAGAATATGGATTCAGATGTGGAAAATGAGGAATCGAAATGATATAAAGTTGAGGTGAAAAAATGGACTGTCGTGATAATCATTTTTGCTATTCTTAGTACTCTTACAGGATGGGGGATTTGGAGATTATTGGGTGGGAAGGTTTTTTATAGCTATAGTTAGGTCATTGTTGCCATTAAAATTAAGAGAACATTGACTAGCTCAAAAGAATTTAATATAGCAAGACAGAATCTTTTAGCGATACAAGCAACAGAAAAAACGCTTGAATATTAGCTGTAATAACTGTATTAATAGTTTGTAATGTATCAAAGAAGTGATGTCTGCTGAAAATAAAAGACCCCATGAAAAACTTTCATGGGGTCTTTGTTTTTAATCGAAATAAGCAATGATAGACAAGTATAATGGATTTAATTTAACTCAATTGTTTCATTCGCCGTTTGATAAATATCAATTCTGTTATCAACATTTATTCTGTTTACTAACCAGCCTCTGAGACTACATTGTTGAATGAAGTCTTCAATTCTGTTGACGCCGTTTATTTCTTTCAATGTCACTACAACGCCAAAATGAATGCCTTCACCATCTTTTGTATTTAAACGTTCTTTAGTTTTGATACTCATTGCCCATAAATTATTTTCATAAACTTTTTTTCCTTTTGGGTTTGTTTTTATTTCTTCGCATATATGTTTAACATTATCCCATTTTCTAAATTGTGTTCTTGCATCTTCCTCTTTTAAATAGCGAACTTCTTCAAGACTCTGTTTATTATTATTGATACTTTTCATTCTGCCGTTATTATCCAAACGCCCAAAATAAATATCTAATTCAGTATTTGTATAATCTACCCCTTGATTTCTAGAACATTTTGGGAAGTAGCATAGAGTTGCTTTAGCTATATAGGGATATTTATCTTTGTATATGGGAACAGGAAAATTATAATTAAAAGTATCATATTGCTCAGAAATCCCGGAAACTACAAATTTGATTTCTTCATCGGGAGAATTTAATATATCATTAATCTTTATGGGTACAACACCATGCCCTATTGTTTTTAAAATTGAGAGAGGAATATTGTCTTGCCAACCAATAGCAGAGTCTATTAAAAGTGCTTTTGCAACTTCTTTGCTTAATCCAATTATGTCAATTAAATAAGATAATTTTCTGGCTATCCAAGGAGCCGCATAAGATGTGCCTGAAACTCCTACTTTCCCCTTAGGCCCGTATGCAGTGATACGTTCAGTAGCAGTTCCTCCATAGTAGCTTACATCAGGTTTTGCAAAGAAAGATAGAACAATTCCTTCACGCGTATAGGGAACAGAGTTCTTCTGTTTATCCACTGAATTTACAACCAAAGAATTTATTGAATCAGCAGGTGCACCAATTTTTTTATTTTTCTCAGTAATGTTTTTGTTAGTGCCAGCTATTACGAATATCACATCATTTTCAAATTGAATTTGGTCCAAAATAGCTCCTTCAGCAGATATAAAATTTTGATTTATTTCATCATTTGCTCCCAAAGATAGATTCCAAACTCGTATATCTTTGTTACTAGCAATAATTTGCTTAATGCTACGGATAATTGTAAAAGAGTGGAAAGCTTTACCAGGAGATACTCCAAAATGTCTCACTTTAAATCGACCACATTCGTCATTCATGTCAGGATTTAAGGTTGGTCCATCAACAATTATGGATGATACGGTAGTGCCATGCATATAATCTGATTCATCAGTTGTAATATCTTTATTCAACATGTCATGATATTCCACCCAATCACTAAAATAAACCTTATCATTAAACAATGTGTCTATTACTCCGATTGTAGGAACGTCTCCTGGAGATGGAATGGACATTTCATCGTTTTCAATAGATTTAGAAAAATCACTCGGAGCTAAATCTAAGATGTTTTCAGTAGCCATGGAGATTAAGTAAGGGGCTTTTTCCATTAATATTTCTATATAATTTGCATCTAATAGAATAGTTGTCTCATTTAAAATTCTGTCATTGTAGATTTTTATACCTAACTTACTCAATAATGTTTGTACATTATATCCAGTATCATATATTGATATGATTGAATTTTCTTTATTGATAAGATCAGTATTGTTTTCAACATCAAATTTTTCTACATAATGAGAATCTACAATGATAGATTGGAACATAGAATGTGAGACTCCATATTTGTTTTTTAAGTCAATTTTTTTTAAATTATCTTTTTGGTTAAATTCAGTATCAGTTATGGCTCCTCCAAATTCATTGTTCAGAACGTTTATTACTTTATTGGATAATTGAATAGATGTACTAATTGCTTCTATAGGGACATAATGAGTAATGACATGTTTCTTTTTTGAATTATGATTTTCTTGAGTAAATTTGGCCCCTACAATAGTATTATTAACATTTTTACTTTTATATGAAAGGAAGCCGTTGATTCTAATACTTTTAGCAGCTATTCTTTTATAATAAACACTTATTAAAGCTCCTTCAATAAGTGTTTGCCTTTTCCAAAAGTTTTCCATCTCAATCAAATTAGATTGTAAATTCTTTATATCTTTAGCGCTTATTGTACTTCCTTTTGGTAATTTTGGAGGACCAAATCCTGATGTATTTTTTTTTTGTTCAAACCTACCTTTTAATTGTAAGATATCATTCATGTTATTCTCCTTTTAGTTCTCTTGATACTTGACTTTTTGAAATGCCTGTTAGTACTTCGATTTCACGTACGGTAAAACCCATTGAGTATAATTTTTTCAAATTAATATCTTTTGGATTTTTAATAGTATAATTCAGTAATCTTTTTAAGTAATCAAATTCATTTGTGGGATCACTAAATGCTAGAGATACTTTTATCATATTTTTTAGTTCCCCTGGATTAGGTATCTCATCCATACAATTAATAATTTTTTTGAAGAGTTTCATATCTCTTCCTGCATCTTTAAATTTTTTCAGCAAAGAATTCAAGATACTTTCTGCAATCTCTATTAAATCGTCACGTTCATAGCGATCGAAGTCAATAACGGAATCAAATCTTCTAGTCAAAGCCTTATCAAAACTTTCAAATAAATTTGTGGTAGCTATTAAAACAATCTCTTCATTTAGTTTATCAAATTCTTTCAGAATAGTCGAAGTGACTCTTCCCATTTCTCTCAAATCGTTTGAGTTTACTCTGTCTAATGCTATGGCATCTATCTCATCGAAAAGCACTACAATATTAGAAGGATAAGGGACTCTATTAATTTCGTTAAATACTGATACAATATTTTTTGACGTTTGCCCCATTTTGCTATCAATTAGTTCACTGAACTCAATCATATATAATTGTCTATCCAACAAGCGTGCAACTTGCTTAACTGTTTCTGTTTTTCCAGTTCCAGGAGCACCTTTAAAAAGGAACTTATTGATACCAGCATTGTGATTAACAGCGTTTATTATACCTCGAATATCATCCATAAGTGATTTAGGAAGAGGCAGTGAATTGCTTGAGGGCTCAACTTTTCGGAAGAATAAACTGTCAAAGGTATTCCCTTGAGGAACAAAAGTATTAGTTGTTGATAATAGACTCATAATGTATTCAGATAGTTGACTATCACCCAAGGAATCAAAGTAACGAGCAATCTCAATTGCTTCATTTCTAAATTGAAAATCATTTTTTTCAGTATGATACTTAATTAAATTCAGTATATTTTTTTTCTTCAAATTAATCACGCTCCAATATAGATACTATAGCATATGTTGGGACAAAAATAAATGATTTGGGACTAAAAAGTTATTTTTTAATTGACGTCAATTTTTCTATATGATAATATTCGTAGTAAGAAAAAGAAAACAGTAGACTGCCATCTACTGTTTAGGGATATTAAATATAGTGTTTTCTCTTCTAAATTATTGCTAAATTAGCTATTAACGAAAAAATTATAGCAATATTTTACTTAATTGTAAAGACTCGAGCTTTGCAATTTATAGATAGACTCTCTATTTTTTGTTTCCTTTATCTTTATCTCAAAAATAGAAGGAAAGGAAGTTTTTTATGAATTTTTTGATGAAAAAACAATATAACGGAGGGTTAGAGGGGGGCTATGCAGAGTATGATACGATAAAGAAGTTGCTACGATTAGAGTCAGATACACCAGAACTTGGAACTTTAATGTCAGAGGTCGTAGACTGTATAAAGAAAGAATCTGCATGTAATGTAAAGGGATCAAAAGAATTAGTCGAACTATACAATAGCATAGATAATGAAAAGATGGATTTAACTTTACCACTTTCTGAAATTGAATACATTGGTTTTTTTCACGACAATGAGATAATTCTTAATTTAGATGGGTATAATGCTAGAGGGTTGTATAAATTTACTGATACATTTCTAGATTCTCTTTTTAGTATGAAAAAGTTTGGGAATTTTTGTTTATCACATGGAGAAAAAGACTTACTTAATGAAAACATAAACAGGCTCATGGAAACTCAAAAAGATGAGGCTAGACAATATAGGTTTTTGATGGATGGGGATAACTTATTTCTTCGAGGGTTAACAACCACATCTTACAAAAATTATGATAACAATATAGCAATTTATCTTGTTCTTCACTCATTACATCAATATGCAGAAGAAAATGGAACCCATATACTTGTTGAGCAAGGATACATTACCGATTCAAGCTTAGATATTACGTTTATTCAAGAAGAAACATACAAAGTTGATAAAGATACTTTTGTAGAGATTGGTATCAGACTTACCAATAACGAAATAACTGAAGGGAAACTTTCTTTAGAGTTTATCTATACAATTTTCGATAAGAAAAATAATAAATTTAGAGCGATTGGTGATACTGTCGTTGGAATAATTCATACTTATAAAATGGATACTATTCAAGAAAAGTTAAGGAATCTAAATAGACTATCCAATTATGCGAATGAAACAATACAACACATTTCAAGCATAAAAAATCGAAATAAATTGGATAGGGATCAGCTATCTTTAATATTTAACAGACTATCAAGAGCAAAATCAAATGAATTGAGTGCGAATTCTAAGAAAAATATTGATAATTTATATAGGGAAGAAGTCATAGGGAACACATACTCATTAATTGAATTGTTTGGTAAAATTGGAGCTGTTAACACTAATATAGATGAAAAGATTTTTATTCAAATTGTTTTTAATGAGTTAATTAGTGGAAATCTGTAGTAACTAGAGGTACAGAGAAAATAATTGTTTGTAAAGGAGTGGAATTATGGTTTTTTTTAAGCAAAATTTCATTTTTATGGTATGTATGATTTTTATAATGGTATTATGGATATATGTCACTAAAAAAGAAAAAGAGAAGGATGCTGTTGCAGATTATAGTAAGCTAGATTTAGGAGGAGTGTTTTTACCACTCAAAAATCAAGGGACTGGTTTATTTTTTAAGTACGATAAGATAACTCAAAAACGAAAAAAAGATTATATTTTACAGAATATTTTTCAAAATATGGAAGTCGAGAATGAGCACGGGTATCAGTATAAAATTTCTGAATTACTGGATGATGCTTATTATGAAGTAGAATATAGTAGTGATGGAACAGTAAGATCAAAAAGAGGTCCATATGTTGTTTATAAGGTAATACCTAATACCGAACTTAAATATTCTAGTATTAATATAGATAGGACTAATGGTTCTGTGCAAGTGGCTATGAACAATAGTGTAGCTCATCAAAGAATTGAAGGCGATACCTTTTTAAATAAAGTAAATGAATATAGAGAGTTGATGATAACTCATGGAATTTCAAAAGAGGATATCAAAGTTGTTACAAAATATCCGAATGATGATAATATCAAACAATCTTTTTTTTCAAAATACGGTATAGAGTTAGCCAAAATTACTTTGGATATCGGTGGTAAAGTCATAAGTTTGTTGTCTTTTCTGAAAAATTGAGAATGAATAATCTTTGTTAAAAGAAATCTTCATTTACCTGATTTAATAAAGTTTAGATTAGCTAAATTTGTGTAAATCATTTCGGTTCGCATATTTTTTGTTAAAAAATTGACACCATTGATTTCAAATTATATGAAACTCAATAAAGTTTGTAAATATTAATAGTTCTGTAAGAATTGATATTAAAGGATTTTGATGCACATTGAAAATTGAAACAATCGAACCAGGTCTTAAGAAAGCTCGTAAAGCTTCACAGTTTTCAAAACGTTAATATCGTTGTTGTATCAACGTTTCAAGGCACTTTCCATTTTGTTGGAAGGTGTCTTTTTTTGCCGGTTTTTGAAAATCCCCACCAAAATCCCCACCTATTCCCCACCAATGCTTTTTGTGAGTTGGCTATAAATAAAGTCAGCAGGTGTCAATTCAATAATATTATTACCATTAATATATGTTTTTGTTGTCTCTACTTCGGAATGGGTTAAGCCTTCTGAAATCTTCTCAATGGACATACCGCCCTTTTTAGCAAGTGTTGCGCTCGTATGACGTAACTTATGAGGTGTACAGTGTGCTAAGTTAGGGTGACGTCGCTTAATGGATTTTATCCGATAATTTAGGTAATCGGTATGGACACGCTGATTAATATTTCCTTGTCGGTCAATGAAGGTAAATAAAAATTGGTCTCGATTTTGTTTAATCTTGACTTGGGCTAACTCTTTTTTTTGTGCTTCTTTCCAATCAATTAAAATTTGTTTGAGTTTAACTGACAGATTTAGTTCACTAGACTTATTTCCTTTTGTACTTTTCACATTACCGAATTTATCTAATGCTTGATTGAGATAAATCTTATTATTGGTAAAATCTATGTGTTTCCACTGTAAAGCGTAGGTCTCAGATTTTCTATCTGATAGAAAGAAAGTTGTCCAAAATAAAACATAATCTTGTTGGGCTAGGTCTTCATTGTCATAATCTTCTTGAACAGCTTTAAACCAATCGAGTAATTGAGTTTCAGATAAGTATTTATCTTCCGCTCTCTTAGCTTCTTTGATATGATGTTTCTTTATGGCTTTGATTTTCTTCAAGCTTTTGTTTAATCGGTTAAGCTCAATGTATTCATATTCTTCTGCTAAATCAAACACTTGATTGACATAGCTTCGAATAACCTTGAAATTTGCATATTCTTTTGCTTTAGCACTCATTTTTTGAACGACAAGCTTTTTATGATGATTTAAGTAGTTCAGCGTGTAATCACCAAACATGGGAAGAATATGCAGCCGAAAAACATCTATTGTGTTACTGATAGTGACTTTGCTAGGCGGGGTAGGATAAGAGCTAGTAAATCCGTTTTTATAATCCTCTAACCATGTATCTTTGTAGAAATCTTTAAAGAGAACCTCGCCTCCTAGCTCGAAAGAGCTGATATTTTGTGTTTCAATTAGCTGTTGATTTCTAATGTCAAAATCTAAATCAGCTTGTTTAGCTTCTTTACGTGTTTTGAAGATTCTATCATAGAACTCATTATCCAATCCCAGCAGTTGAACAACTTCTACGGGGTATTTTTTACGTACCCTGTAGGTATTATTATTTGTTTTCTTGATACTCATATTAAAAACTCCTTTGTTTGCGAGTCAAAGGTGTGACTCGATTATACTTGGTTGCTAACCAATTATCAATCTCTAAACTATCAAAACGCATAACACCGTTAATTCTTATGACAGGAAGCCCCTTTTTTATCCAATAATCAAGGGTATTATTTGATATTTGAAGGTAGCTACAAGTTTGTTTTTTATTCATGTAACGTGGTTTATTGTTATCTATTTTTGAAACTTCATTTAGAATTAGTTGGCTAATTAGCTGTTGAAGCATTTCGATTTGTTTTTCATCAAATTTTATTTCCATAGTTGGTATTTCCTTTCATTGAACGTATAATGAAAGTAGCAAGTTGTTAAAGCTTGCTACTCTTTTCAGATAGCTTGTCACCTTTGCTTTGCGGGCTTTGTGACGAGCTATTTTGTTGTACCCATTTCATATTCGTTTGCATGGTTTTAATAAATTTAACCATCATTTCACCACCGTCAAAGTCGCCTATCTTTTCGAACTTATATGAGTATAGGCAGTTTGTCGCTTTTCCATTCTGTGATGATGAAGAATCTTCATTTGGTGTGGGCTCGTATAAGAAGAAATTATTCTCAGTTTCTTTATCAATCTCAATCAGCAAATCAATTCTTCGAATAAATTGTCCGACATCTTCTGAATAATTAGCTTTCGCAGTCTCAAAAAAATCAGCAGGCTTCATTGTGCTAGTGATGATGATTACTTTTGCTGAACCTAATTTGTTGTGATACCTTGCAGAAATTGGACTGATTGAGTAAGGGTCAAGAAGTTTTAGCCAATCCGAAACGCTTAAACTATATCCACGAATATCATCCAAAAATAATATATCTTGTCCATTATATTCATCAAAAGCATTCGTTGAGGCAGTCATACAAAAATCCCAAATTTTGTTTTCGATATGTAATGTAAACTGCTTCAATGTTTCAATGATTTCTTTACTAATTCGAGTTTTTCCAGCACCACTTTTTCCATGAATGAAAATAATAGTTTTTTTGAATTTTCCTGCTTCTAAATCAGCGACGGTTTGATAGCTTTTATTTTCCCCAGCGGTTTCAAAGGCTTCATTAATTTTTCGTTTATGCTGCGCATAAACTTTGTATAACTCATCTGTCAAGATTACTTGCTCCTTTGATAAGTTACCTTTAACGATTTCAGAAACGACATAATCAACACTCTGATTAGTTTCTTTTGCTTCTTTAATTGCTCGACCTTTGACCCAAGTTTCCATTCTTCGACCATGAACACTTTCGTATTTTTCACCTTTTACAGTGACAACTTCTTCAGGTGAATATTGGAACTTTTCGGGGTCTTTGGCATGAACAAGATAAGCAGTCATATTGTCATAGCCATATCTTCCTGATTTGGCTTTTTCAAGGTACTGTGGTTCAATACTTGTCGCCATAGCCAAACAGTTAAGGGTATCTCCCTTATCAAATTTAATCAGCATATGAACATGTTTCGCTTTATTTTCTGTTACGTTTTCCATCTTTTCTTCATTCCAAATGGTGCGCTCATCTTTATCATGGATAATTCCGTAAGCTTCGCTGACCGTATAATCATTAGTTTCAAGTCGCCTCACTGTTTCTTCCAAAAGAGGGCGAACATTACCATTGTTGGCTTCATTTATGGGTTGTTTGTCTTCCCAATGTTCCCAATACTTTTCATCTAGTTGTTGTACAATCATCACGCAGCTTAATTTTGCATCTTTCTTCATAATAATTAGAATCCTTTCTGTTTTAACTATTCCTCTAACTATTCCATGGTTAGTGAGGGTGATAAAGTTAGCTGGGGTAAGGGTTTGTTGCCGTTAAATCAACGTTTCGGGAATGTTTACGACACATCGACAAGCCCTGTGTCGTAGGCGTTAGAATAGTTAATAGTTAGTATTTAGAGCAGTGCAGTACAAGCACTGCACTGCCCGATATATTTAGCCACTAGTTATTCGAACCACGGCGCTTCATAGAAATGCGGTGTTTCCCATTGTTCCCCACTAGATAGAATTCTTGCGATACCTTCCCCTACACGATATGTACGTTTTGGCATGTCGGCAAATCCAGCCATCAAGTATTTACGTTCATCCGCAGAATCAGCAGCACCACCAAGCATAATGACTGCCTCGGAGCAATTGGCACGAGCTAGTGAGGGAAGGAAGCCTTCCTTAGTAGCAAATTGGCTAATAGCGATAACATGGATACCAGTACTAGCACCAGTCGCAGTAAGCTGATTGATGGCAGACTCCCAACGCTTTTTGAGTGGCTTATCGAGCTCTAATGCAGCATTCAGATTTCCGATTTCATCAAAGAAGATGGCAATATCGTTCATGTTTTCCATTTCAAGATATTTTTCTTTCTCCGCATCATTGATTTCTTGGAGTCTAGCTTTCATTACCTCTAGCCAGTATTCGGCACGTTCTACTATAGCAATAGGAGTACTTTCCCCGTTAAATTCTTTAACATATCGGTCATACTTAGCAGAATTATATTCCACTGTCCACCCTTGTAGTTGCATTAATCGAGCCATGAACCGACCTGCTAACACGGATTTTCCCGCACGTGTTCTAGCTATAATCGAAAAATGCGGAGAAAAATCTGAGTGCCAAATCAAATTTTTTGATAATTGAATGGCGTGTATATCTTCGCTTACAAAATCGTGTAATGAATCCTTTGAGTCAGTCACATTAAATCGTTGGCTAGTTAGTGTATCTTCAAAATTGAAAATCACGTAATTGTCACTTTTAGATAACTTAGAAGACACAACAGAATAGTGTTTATATTGATTACTTAATAATCCCGATACACGTTGCTCGTATTTGTCTTTTGCCATACGCTCATAATTGGCTATGTTCTCAATGGCTAAATAACCGCAAGAGTAGTCTTCTGAAATCCATACATAGACTAAGGGCATTTCTTCTCCATAGCGAGTTGTATTTGATAAATTTAAGACATCAGTAATTTGTTTATCATTGAATAATTGTGCTACTTTGTTCGCTATTTTTTGTGATTCACTAGACATGAGGGCAAGGTCATCAAAAGTTGTTACTCGTTCCTGCTTTTTAAATAGTAGAATGGTGCCAAGCAAAGCTATAATTGCAAAGAATAATGATAGCAGGGTGGCTAATTTGAAAAATTCTACAGCGAAAGCGAGTGGCTTAGTTCCAATGCTAATATAGTAGCAATATCCACTTAGACCGGCAGATAGTAAAGCAACTACCAAGGCTATCGAAAAATACTGATAGCCTTGACGTTTACTTTTTTCGTTACGGATAATACGTCTGTACTTAGACATTCCGTTTAACCACTTCTACTGAATCTGCTCCATACCAACTACGCCCTTTTTCAAGCGAACCACCAACCACATTTTTAAAGCATAGTGTAGTCCCGAATTTCACTTCAATCTTGTTCAAGACTTTGATTTCGTAATCTAACTTTTTGGTAGGGTCAATGATAGAATAACGGAATTTCCCGTCTTCAGTTTCTGTCACTTCTCCTGTTGAGAATACATTTAGGATTGGAACTGCATCCGTTGTGTATTCTTTTTCAGTTTTAGGACTGATTTTTGTGATTTCTTGTGTTGGGTAACCTAATACCTCAGATAATTTTTTGACCCATGTAGGTTTACTCATGTTTAAGTTCCTTCCGACCCAGCACACATTGCTGTAGGTCTAGTTATTTTTGGTAATCAAGTTTAACGACGTTATTACCATGGGTCAGGATTTATGTTAAAGGTCATTTAAGTTTGTTTTAAATGACTCGTATTTTAATTGACCTAGTTCATACTTAAGTTCTTTGTTGGTTGAATGAACAGCATTGAGAATCTGTCCGTATACCCCTGCATGAAAACTGATAGATTTTTTTAGTGATGGGTTATTCTGAATCTTCATGACTAATTTAGTGATAATCATTTCCACTTTTTCAGTCTTGCTTCTCGTTGGTGCTTGGTTCATTTCTTCATCGCTAGCTACTTCACTAATGAACGTGTTTTTAGTTCTGCTCAATTCGTCGATGAGTTCTCTAACATACTCATTAGTTGAGCTGAATACGTCTAAGATTTGAGTGTAAGTATCTAGATGTAACTGAATTGTTCCGTTTAGTGATGGATATTTTTGTATTACACGTAGCTGTTCGTAGATAACAAATTCGGTTAATTCTTTTTTATACATGGTTTTACCTCTTTTACTTTCCAACAGCATTCTATGCTGTTAATCTTTAGTGACATTTCAATAAGAAGAGCAGGTATAGCGCTGATATCAACACGATTTAATATGAATTATGGGAAATAAAAAAACCGCACCGCATCTATGATTTATAGATGCGGTGCGGTTGTCCGTTTTTACGGCTCTTGTGCTAAATTGTGCTCTTCTATAGGGCTATTCTATTGTTTTAACTAGTTTGCTTGTGCTCTTCTATACTATAAATATACTACGTTATATGAAAAAGAGCTATTGTTTTGCCTCATTTTTCTAATTAATTTCTGCTGTTTTTAAACAGTTAAATGAATTGTCCATTTGTTATTGAGATGTGTGATTTGGTAACCTAATTTCAAAAGTTCTAGAAGATTATCAAATGTTAAATAATCGAGTGTCACATGCTTATCTCCATTTTTAATATGATTATTAATCTCAATTTTAATTACAGTGAGATAAAAAGCTTCGGATAGTCTAGTTAGTTCGTTGTACAGATGAGTATTAGTTTCCATAGTTGTCTCCTTATTTCTTTATTTAATGATAGTAAGCTGTTATCGGAATTAATTATATTTCAATTAGAAATGGGTATTTAATATTGACAGTTCCGAGTTTTATTACTAAGCTAATAATTGTAGCGAGAGCGAGCCGATTAATAAGTTAATGTTTATAATTACATGTATGAAAAGGGGATTGAAGCGCAGCTTCAAGTGGGGCTAAGCCCTAATTGTAGTGTCTGCGTATGCAGACACGTGTTTTTGAGGTTCAATTTTAATTAAAATTATCAGAAAATTCTGACTATTTAGCGAATAGTACAACTGTATTACCGTACCGAACCACTGGGGCATAATTACCTAATGTGATGTCGTTTATAGAGGAGTCATGTTTCGCTTTATCAGTATCCTGTTGTTTAGCCTGAGCCTCAGGTGTTTTGACAAGAGTAACAGTTGCATCAAATTTCATACGATGTTGCTCCTTTTCGCTTATTTAATTTCATTGTACGCTATTTTGATATAAAAATAAAGCCGGTCTATGACCGACTCTATCTGTTAAACGATGTTAGAAGCTGTCACCAAGTTCCCATCCATTTGGTCCATCAGTTCCTGAAATATCATTATTATTTGCAGGTGGTGTTGGGGTTGGTGTATTGCTAGCAGCATCTTGCGCTGCGTTGTTATTAGATGCGCCTCCACCACCATTATTAGCAGGAGGCGTAGATGCACCACCACCACTATTGTTAGCTGGAGGAGTATAATCACCACCACTATTATCAGCAACCGGAGGTGTGTAATTTCCGCCCCCACCATTGGTTGCTTGAGATTGTTCAGCTTGTGTAGCAGCTTGTCGTTCAGCCTCTGCTACTCTTGCAGCATCCGCAGCTGCTTTTGCCTCATCTGCCGCTTTTTTATCAGCTTCTGCTTTAGCTTTGTCAGCCGCTTCTTTATCAGCTTTCGCCTTAGCGTCTTCTTTAGCTTTTAATTGTTGAGGTGTTAGTGGTTTACTTTGCTTATCCACATCAGCTTTATTGATTGATTTCTCTCTAGACACAATTTCAATTAATTTGTCTTCATATTCATCAAGCATATGGTCTGAGATATCCGCTTCTTCCATATTAGCCATTGCTGAACGAGCCTTTTGAAGTGTATCAATTGTTGGAGTCTTAACCACATTGACAACACCAGCATATGAGTCATGAATTGATTTTAAGTCAGCATCTTTAACATCTAATGTTTTAAGAGCTTCTTCGGTATCTTTCAAGCCATCAAGTGGTTTTGTGTTGAGTTTCTCAGTAATAATTTTAGAAACTGCTTTGTCTAATTTCGCAACATTTTCAGCTTTAGCTTTAGATAAGTTCTTGTATGGGTCTTCTTGATTTTCTTGGACAGTATTCTTAAGTTCATTTTTTTCTTCTTGTTTAACTCGTTCAGCTTTTACATTTTGCTGGTGTATGGCACCAACTGAAATGCCACCACCTACAAGAATAAGTCCGATGATAGACAGTGTTATTTTTTTATTTTTCAATTTTGATACCTTCCTCTCCCTATGGTTTTAAAATAGCATATGCTTTTCCTATAAAGTCTTCGACATTCGGTGTATCGTTAAGGACTAATGATACTTTTGGGTAAGTAATAAAATCAGTCATTACATCAAAATGCCATTCATAAATATTTTGAGTGTTTGAATGGGAGCTAGTTTGCGCACCGCCTATAGTAACTCCAGTATCTTTGAACGTATAGCCAATACCAGTTGTTCCAGAATTACCTGTTGTATTTGCTCCAACATGTAATCGTTCACGACTTACTTCTTTGATATTTTTTTTATCGTATGCAACTAGTAACCCTGTATCAGCTTCATAATAGATAAATGTGTTGTTACTATATAAAATTCCTTTCTTTCCAGTTCGAAAACTCTTCCATTGTTCATTATTCATTAGTCTGTCTGCCAAAGAATGAATAAATATATCGGTATGGTTCCACCAAACATTCATGAAAGCATCATGAGCTTGGTTAACTTTTTGATTTAGTTTGATAGCTTGTTTCCCGTTTTTTCTTAAAATATAAGCAATAATAAAAAGAATGATTGCTGAAATGAATGAGCGTGCAAGCATAAAAATACCTGCTACAATACAACCCCTCTTAATCCACTTAAATAATGTTTGTGTTTCCGCTGTTTCTTTTTTCGCATTTTCATAACTATTAAAAGCTTCAATTCCTTGTTCCCAGTTCTCAAAAATAGGTTGTTCTGTAAAATCAAATAAATTCCATTTTTTTGGCAGTTCCACTGTGTAATTCCTCCAACATAATTTTTTTATAGATAAATAGTGTTCAAATGTTCCTTAATTGATGAATAGATGGCTTTAAACTAAAAGTTGTTTTCCGTCATGTTATTTTTTCTCTTTAGTAAATTTAATATTTTTGAGTAATGAACCTGCTTTACTAGTTGAAGACTTAATAGTGAATGATTTTTTGTCTTTTGAAAGTTCGGCTAGTGTAGTTGTTTCATCAGAATGAGTTATTTTTAATTCATTATCACTAATTTTATATGTTGCTTCATTCGTTTCATTTCCCTTATCATCAACCTCAGTTACTTTGTTTCCATTAAACCTTAAAGTTGCAGTTGATTCTGTAAAAAAAAGATTAATTTTACCAGTATAATCTCCATTTAATTTATTTGCGCCACAAGCTGATAATACGATTGTTAAACTGAATAGTAATAAAATTATTGCTCCACTCTTTTTCATTTTCATTTCTTTTTTCCTCCCAATTTATTTCTGTTTGTGCAATACCCACTAATTATAATTATAACGTCTTAGGATTCATGTGTCTATATTTCTTTTTATAAAAGGATTTATACGTTCTAACCGGATGAAGGAAATACCTTTAAACTTGAGTAAGAGAATAAAGGAGTGTGATAATGAGTGAAGTTGGAACTAGAGATAGCTAAACGTATTAGAGAGCTTCGTATTGCTAAAAATATGACACAAGAACAATTAGCTGAAAAAATAGGAGTTGATGTTTCCTTTTTAGGTAGAATTGAGAGAGGGAAATCAGCAAATATTCAAATAAACACGTTAGAGAAAATTATTCATGCTCTAGATGAAGGCTACCTTAGCTTTTTTTCTTTTGATGATACAGCGAATAGGGAAATGGTTCTTCTTCGTGAATTATCATTGTCAAAAAACAAAGATGAGTTGCTAGATATTATTGAAAAAATGATTAAATTATAAAGCAAATACCTGTTTGAAGCCGTCAATTCTGACGGTTTTTTATTTGGGCAAACAACAGGCAAAGAGCATTATTTTTCCAAACTTAACTTCATTTAGTGAAAGGTTCATTTTGCTTTTTCGCTTGGTCTAAGCAATCTAGCAATAACCTTTTTTCACTGCAAGGGTCGGGCAAGCCACTCAAATTTTTAAATTTGCCCCTTTCCGTTACAAAAGAACATTGCTTTGTCAATTGCACCGACGCGAAAAAGCAAAATGAACCACCATTTCAAAATTGAAACGAGATTTTTGAAAACTAAATTAAAAAAGCAAGTTCGTAAAGAATGCTTCTTTACAATCTGCACCTCGGCTCTAAACAAAATGGAATGGTTCAAAAAATAATAAGGAGTGGTCAACTATGACTCAACTAGTAACGGAACAAATGATGATGGCGTATGATGGAAAAAGAATGGGAGGAAAAAGTGATTATTGGATATATCTTACTAATTTAAAAGTGTATAATGAAGGATATTTAGTTGGTGTATATCTTCACTTTCCATTTTCTGATGAAGATTTAGAACAGGCATACAAACAAATTTTAGTTGGAAGTGAATTTGTGGATGAGTTTGGTTGTTCATATGAGGAATATTTTATCAGTGATTACGATACACCATTTAAAGTGGAGGAATATAGTTTTCCGCAAAAGTTATCAGAAACATATGAGAGCTTGAGGGCTTATGAGGACTATCCGAGAAATGTTCTTGAGGTAATAGCAGAATATGAAGGGTGTAAACCTAGCATATTTGAATTAGATGATAATGTAATGATGTCAAATGATGAGAAGCTAGGTTATGTTCTAATAGATGAAGCATTGATTACTGTTCCAGAACATCTAAGGAATTATCTTGATTATGAAGCTGTTGGACGAGATTATCAGTTAAACACGGTAAGTGCATTTGTTGATAATTATTTCATTGAATTTTTATAAAGTTGAAAGGCTGACTCATGCGTGGGTCAGTTTTTTTGATTGGGAATGGATTAAAATTTGGAGAAACACAATAAATAGTGGACATAGGATAAGTATTTTGAGAGTTACTTTAATTTATAAAATTTTTTGATATAATGGAATGAGTAATGTTTCAAACGATACGGAGAAACATATTAAAGTATACTGACCGACATTTTTGTCGGTCAGTTCAATTGAAATACTGCTAAATCAAGATTTTATAAACTTAAAACATGAAAAGAGATGAGAGAATGAGTAATGATTTGACAGAATCTTATTTAGATAGACAAAATATATTAAATAATAAGTTAGCGATTAATGAAGCTGAAAACATATATAAAATTAAAGGAGTAATGTTTCAAGGCGTACAAAGGTATTCTAATCAACAAATAGCCGATTTTTTTGATGTTGATTTAAGAACTATTGAGAGAATAATAGAGTTTAATAGAGATGAATTAGAATCTAATGGATTGACGGTTTTGAAAGGTAAGAGTTTAGCAGATTTTAAGAATAAAGTTTTGATTGAAGAGGATACAGATATTTCTATAGGTTCAAACTCACGCAGCTTTTCAATATCAACTTTTAGAACTATTCTAAATTTTTCAATGTTAATAAAAAACAGCGAGAAAGCACAATTAGTTAGGTCTAAAATTTTAGATATAGTTTTAGAAGTTTTAACCAATAAAACCGGTGGGAATATAAAGTATATAAATCAACGAGATTGTTCCTACTTAGATAGAGCTTTTTCTGAGGAATCAGAAAGGAAAAAGTTTACAGGAGCACTGAATGAATATGTTGATATGAATCAATATAAATATGCATTTTTCACAGATGAAATATATAAGCTAATATTTAGAGAAAATACAAAAGAATATAGAGAGATACTTTCATTAGCTAAGAAAGATAATGCTCGTGCTACAATGTATAGTGAGGTTTTATTAATAGTTGCTAGCTATGAGGCAGGTATTGCTTATGAGATTAAAAAAAATAGCGATAGATTAGGAAGAAAACTAACTAAACAAGAGACTATAGATATAGTTAAAGAATTTGCAGAGCACCCTTCGCAAAAGCCTTTAATAGAAGATGCAAGGTTAAAAATGGCAAGTAGAGACCATGGTTTCAGGAAAGCATATCATGATAAACTGTCAGAATATATCAAACCTATTTCAGAAGATGATTATGAAAAATTCCTTGGTGAACAGAGTAAAGCATTGGAAAAACAAATAGAAGAACATCGGGATATTTTCGAAAGATTGAAGGACAAATAGTATGGTTGAAGAGTATAATTATGTTGATATCGAACATGCAATTAAAACACATGATATGCTTCTAGCAAAGACTGGAGGCTTATCAGGTATCAAAGAAAAAGGATTGTTAGACAGTTCGTTACACCATATTCAAAATGATATGTACTATCCAACCTTTGAAGAAAAAATTACACATTTGATGTTTTCAATTGCGAAAAATCATGCCTTTATGGATGGAAATAAAAGAACATCAATATCATTAGGAGCATATTTTTTATTGATTAATGGCTACCCTAGTTGGATAGTTAGTAAATTTATTATAGATATGGAAGATTTAATTCTATTATTAGTTGAAGATATTTTATCTAAGGAGCAATTCGGAGAATTTTTAGCTTTAATTATTAGTGAGAATCCTATTCCGGATAAACTTCAGTTGTTATTAATAAATTCATTAACAGAGTTACAAAAAAGAGAAAAAGAACGTAGTTAGGCTATTTGAACGTTTACTATTTAAAGGGAATTCACTTAGCTAAACGGAATATAAATAACACCTATGACTCGCAGAATTTTAGTGTAAAATCCCCACCTTTGGGGTGAAACTTATTCAAATTGTATGAAATCCAGTGAATGGCGAGGGAAAGAAAACCCTTCGTATTACAGTGTTTTGAAACGTCATGAAACTAAGCATGACCAAACCAGGTCTTAAGAAAGCCCGTAAAGCTTCTCAATTCTCTAAGCGTTAAGAAACTTTATACAACTACTTGGACGTTTCGCACGATGTTGCGAAGCGTCTTTTTAATTGAAAGAAAAACAGCTGGTTTCGCAAGACTTGCTACAAAGGTGGGATGATGGATGAACTCAAAAGAGAAGATGTTAGAGATAATTAAAAATAAACAATCGGGCGGTCGCTCAAAACAGATGGATACACCAAAAAATGATCGTAAGAACATGCGTAAAGGACCAAAAATTTATAATAAATAGAGAAAAAATACTTAATTAGTTTGAGACATTTAAATGTTCTTTTTTGAATGAGTTTTGTGTAGCCATTCTAATTAGAAATTTATGTGTTTCTTTTTTTATCACACGTAAAGAATAGAGCTGATGGTCAGTATTGGTTATTTTGTGTGGTTTCGTTTATAATCTAAGGAAATGTCTCAAGGTCATGAGAACTATTTTTCTGTATTATTTGTTGCTATTTTTAGTAGATGTTATAGAGACGATAGCCATTGATCAAAGTAAGAAATGGAGGGGATATCATGAACAAATTAGCGGTTATCAGTGATTTACATGTGGATATAAATCAACTAGGAGAGGGAGAGCTATCTTTGTTAGTTGAAGTGCTGCAGGCAGAAGGGGTTGCCCATGTACATTTAGCTGGTGATGTTGCAAATAAGCTTGAGCGAGTGCTACATACCGTTGCTTTTATTGAATCTCATAATATTTCTGTGACGTATAATTTTGGCAATCATGAGATGCCTAGTTTGGAGACGGAGCAAGAGATGGAAGGTTATCCAGAGTCTCATTTTTTGAACCAAACGACAATGACGTTGAATGAAGATGTGGTTCTATTAGCGTTTAATGGTTGGTATGACTATAGTTTTGCGCTAGAAGATGATCATAAAAAAATTATAGCTGCTAAAAATCTGTATTGGTATGATCGGTTCATTCACCGAGCCCAGGATGATGTCAGAACTCAAGAGATTATCTTGAAAAAGCTGGAGAAAGTTCTGGATCAACTACAAATTCAAGAGAAGCAGGTGATTATTGCAACTCATTTTGTTCCTAAACGAGAATTTATTGTTTACCAAAAAGGGACATACGAACGGTGGAATCAATTGAATGCTTTTCTTGGTTCTGAAAGAACAGGGGAGTTGTTTGATCGCTATGATCATATTAAACAGGTAGTGTTTGGGCATACTCATCGTCGGTTTTCGGATCAGGTGTTAAACGGCACCCGCTATAGTTGTCATCCTTTTGGTTATTATTTTGAATGGCAGTTGACGCGAGAGTTTGTGTTAAGTCATAAGTTAATGAAGTCTTTTAATCCGATGAAAGTTCGTGGGGTGCTCAAAACATGTAAGTCAGAGTTTGAAGCGTATCGCAATGAGCATCTTAAGGATGAGTTTGCCCGAGGTATGACTATTATCACGTATTAAATAGGAGCAAGAAAGCAAAAATAATAGAGAAATCTGTTTTAAATTGGCGTATGATAGAAGAAGGTACATCAAATGAACTTAACAAGAAAGTGATGAAGAAATGAAACCAACTAAAAGCTATGAGGAGATATTGAATGAGAGTTCAAGTAAAAATATCCGCTTTGTAGATGTTCGTAGTCCGAGAGAATATAAACAATCGACGATTCCGGGAGCAGTTAATTTACCTATTTTGGATGATAAGACACGGGAAGCTATTGGTATTTTATATGTAAATGGGCAGATAGATGAGGCTAAACGATGCGGGATGGAGTGGGCAGCTAGTCAATTGCCGATGATGTATGAACAGTATCAGGCGCTTTTAGAAGCGTATGATGAACTAGTTATTTTTTGCAGTCGTGGAGGAATGCGTTCAAATTCTATTTATTCATTATTAAAGGCTTTAGGAATGCGTGTTAGTCGACTTCGAGGAGGGTACAAAGCCTATCGACATTATGTTATAGAGCATATAGATGACCAGTTAACAAAGGTGAACTTTATTACTTTATATGGCTTATCTGGAAGTGGTAAGACAGATATTTTAAAAGAACTGGCTAAACAAGGTGCTAAGGTATTGGATCTCGAAGCGTGTGCTAATCACAGAGGGTCTTTATTAGGGGGTGTTGGCTTAACTGAACCTCATACTCAAAAAATGTTTGAGAGTTTGCTTGTTGAGATAAGTCGTGAATGGCAAGAGGGTGAGACCGTTTTTATAGAGGGTGAAAGTAAGCGGATTGGTAAAGTAATGATGCCACCGAGTTTATATACAGCTATTCAAAAGGGGCAAAAAGTATTCATCGAAGCGAGTTTAGATCAGCGGATAGCGCAAATTCATCATGATTATATAGAGACATCAAATTTGGAGGAATTAACCACGACTCTTGGATTTTTAAATCGAGTCATCAAGCCAGAGCGTGTGGCTCTTATGCAGGATCAGCTCGAAGCAGGTCAGGCTGAGGCGGTTATAGAAAGATTACTTGTTTCATATTATGATCCCCAGTATCAATTCCATCAAACACACTATGACAATGTTTTTATTAATAACAACTGTCAGCACACAGCAACGGCAATTTTAAATTGGCATAAAGAGAATTAAATATATTATTACCATCTATTTGATCAAAGATGATTAGATAGGTGGTTTATTTTTAGGTTGATTAGCAATGAGAATCATTCTCAAATGCATCTTTTTGTGATATAATAAACAAGTGATTATTAACGGAGGTTAGCTATAAGATGAGGCAGAAAAATACAGGACCGATTATTCAGCAAGAAATTAGATTAATTGCTGGAATGATTCAGTTATATTACCGAAAACAAGGAGAGCAGGCAGCAATAGCGGAAGAAAAAATGCTAAATTATGCTCGAAAACGCCTAGAGGTTTGTCGATTTGGTGAAGCGAAGCCTACCTGTCAGCACTGTCCTATTCACTGTTACCAACGAGATTACCGAGAACAAATGAAAGTGATTATGCGTTTTTCTGGACCTAGAATTTTGTTTATCCATCCAGTTTTGTGCATCAAACATGCCTATCGAGGCTTTACAAGGAGGACGCAACAATGAAGAAAACCTTATACATTAGTTTAGGAGCATTAGCATTTGCTTTGGGTACTATCGGGATATTTGTCCCATTCTTACCAACAACGGTATTTTATTTGTTAACTGGTTTTTTCTGGTTAAGAAGCTCAGAAAAATTGCATACGGCATTTATTCAATCAGAGACGTACCACAAATATGTGGACGAGCCTTTGGTAAAAAAGAAAATGACCACAAAAAGCATGGTGAAAATGTTTATTGTGATGTTTATTGTTTTTTTGATTCCATGTTTATTAGTCGATAACATGATTATGCGTGTGACAATGGCGATGGTTTATGTGGCGCATGTTATCTTTTTGACATGGTATTTGAAAGGGAAGAAAGCAACGGCAGCTAAAGAGATGGTTGAGTTAGGGGAGCCAAATGATTGATAAGCGTTTATTTCAATTGATTGAAAAACGGTCATTGGTGCTGCTAGTGGCGGCAAGAGTAGTGAGTTTAAGTTTGTCTATTGGATTGTGGTTAGCTTTTGCACAACAATTAGCGGCTTATTTAGATGGAGAGAGTGTTAATTCGTGGCTCTTAATAGTAACGGTTTTTATAGCCTTATTTGGTAAAACATTATTAACGAAATTAGTCGAAAAACAAACGTATCAAGCTTCTGCAGATCTACGAATCGCTATGCGTCGAGCAGTGATGGAAAAAGCCTTTCGTTTAGGAAATAATCAAGGCCAGCTTTCGGGAGCTACTCTTACTCAATTAGCTGTGGACGGGATAGAACAATTGGAGATTTATTATGCACGCTTTTTACCTCAATTATTTTATTGTTTGATTGCTTCTTTGATGATATTTGTTTCCTTAGTTGGGTTTGCTTGGCAGCCAGCAGTTGTTTTGTTGGTTTGTATGCCAATTATTCCTACAGTCATCATGGCTGTTATGAAAGTTGCCAAACGAATTTTGGGGCGATATTGGTCAGACTATACAAATCTTGGAGCGAAGTTTCATGAAAATCTGAGCGGACTGAGTGTGCTTAAAGCCTATCATCAGGATGGTGAAAAACAAGATGAGATTGCGACCGATGCAGAGAAATTTCGTAAGGCAACGATGAGTTTATTGTCTATGCAACTCAACTCAATTACGATTATGGATATTATTTCCTACAGTGGTGCGGCTCTGGGGATTGGTTTGGCATTAATTGCGTATGCTAATGGAAGTATTAGCACGGTTGGGGTGTTGATGTTCCTTTTATTAAGTGCGGAGTTTTTTATTCCAATGCGTCAACTAGGATCATTGTTTCATGTGGCTATGAATGGTATCAGTGCTTGTGGTAAGTTATTTGCTTATTTGGAGCTACCTGAGCAAATCTATGGGACACAGACTTCTTTGTCAGAACCTCTGAATCAGATAGAGGTAAAAGAGTTAGATTATCATTATGAGGAGGGACAAGCGGCTGTTTTAAAACAGGTTTCAGCTATTTTTAGTAAGGGAAGTTTTTCAGCATTAGTCGGGAAGTCGGGTTCTGGTAAGAGTACGTTTGTTCGTGTTTTGTTGCACCAGTTATCAGGTTACCATGGAACTATTCTATGGAATCAAGTGCCGCTGACATCGCTTAGTGGTGATTTAATTCGACAACAAGGACTGTTAGTCGATAATCATGGGTATCTCTATCCTGAGAGTATTCGATACAATTTGATATTAGGTAATTCGGAGGCGAGTGAGGCCGATTTATGGCAAGTGTTGGAGCAAGTGAGTTTAAAGGAGTTTGTAGCAGGCTTACCAAAACAATTAGACGATGTCTTGCTAGAAAATGGTGCTAATTTATCTGGTGGTCAACGTCAACGCTTGTTGTTAGCTCGTGCGTTACTTAGACAAGCTACTGTTTACGTGTTTGATGAAATTACCTCTGGTGTTGATTTAGTTAGTGAAGAAATCATTTTGACAGTGTTACAGCAGCTAGCTAGAGAAAAAATTGTCCTATTCATCTCTCATCGGTTGTATAATGTTTTGAAGGCGGATCAAGTTCTTGTTTTTGATGGAGGAAGCTTGGTTGAAACAGGAACTCCGACAGAGTTGCAGAAAAATTCGACTTATTTTAAGAATTATTTTCTTGAAGAAGAGCAATTGTTAAAGGGAGGGAGATAGGATGATGCAGTGGCGGATTATTCGTTGGTTATTGTCTTTTGTTCGACCTTTAAGGGGGCGGATGACCTTAGCTATTCTTTTAGGAATTATTAGTAATTTATCAGTAATCGCTATCTCGTTAATGGGGGGGCATGGTGTCTTAGCTATTTTGCAGAAAGATTCTGTCAATCCTCGACAGATACTGCTTTTGATGATTGGCTGTGGAGTACTACGTGGGATTGCCCGCTATTGTGAGCAATATTTGAATCATGATATCGCTTTTCGGTTGTTAGCGTTGATTCGCGAGCAAATATTTGCTACCTTAAGGAAATTGGGGCCAGCTCGTTTATCTGGTAAAAAAAGTGGGGAATTAATCGCTGCTATTACAACAGATGTTGAAGCGTTAGAAGTCTTTTTTGCGCATACAGTATCTCCTGTTTTTATCGCAATTGGGACAACACTAGTAACAGTAGGCTATTTAGCTAGCTACCATTTGGGGCTAGGATTACTATTGTTGTTAGGTCAATTGCTTGTGGGAGTTGTTTTACCAGTTCTTAGTTATCGTCGTTATCAGCAATTAGGATCTGCTTATCAAAAAGATTTTATCACATTAAATCAGTATGTTATGGAGGATATTGCGAGTTTGTCAGATATTTTTCAATATCATCTGGAAGACCAACGTTTGTCGCAATTAGCAGATGGCGGCCGACACTTAAATAAGCAGTATCGGAAACGACTCAAACAGGGAAGTGATTTGCAAATTTTTAGCGAAATCGTTCTAGTTGCTACTGCAGCAAGTGTTCTTTTGTTAGGTAACTTTCTTGAGTTACCTCTAGAGACTGTTTTGATTGGAACGATTCTTAGTTTGAGTTCATTTGGGTCAGTTTTAGCTTTAAATGGACTGGGAAATGCGCTAGTAACTACATTAGCAAGTGGTCAACGTTTATATGATTTGACTCAGGAACAGCCATCAGTGTCTTTTGCTGAGAGTCAGACACAGGTGTCTGATTTTACTGAGTTATCATTGGCGGCTGTCGCCTTTGCTCATACCAATCAGCCACTGTTATTATCTAATTTGACCTTGAATATTGAGAGAGGCCAATGGCTAGGGATAGGCGGACAGAGTGGAAGTGGTAAGAGTACGTTAGTAAAGTTATTAATGCGATACTGGGACCCTGATCGCGGCAAAATCACTTTAAATCAACTTGCGCTGCCCATGATTCAGGAAAAATCTCTTCACCATCTGGAAGGAGTTATGGAACAGAGTACCTTTGTTTTTGAAGAAACGATTGCTAACAATATACGTCTTGGACGAAAAGAAGCCTCTCAAGAACAACTTGAGGCGGCAGCACGTCAGGCTTCTATTCATGAGTGGATTCAGGGATTACCAGAGGGTTATGAAACAGTGATTGGTGGCCAAGCGCGTACTATTTCCGATGGTGAGCGTCAGCGGTTAGGCTTAGCCCGATTATTTTTGCATGATGCTTCGTTGTTGTTACTGGATGAACCAACGAGTAACCTAGATTATGTTAATGAGCAAGCGATTCTTACTAGTTTACGCAATGGGTTGACTGATAAAACAGTTTTAGTTATTTCTCACAGAGAAACGACTCTCGCTTTAGCGAAGGACCGGTATTATTTGGAAAAAGGTAAGTTAACTAAAGTGCCTTAACACTTAATTTTGTTTGTTGTTGACTAAATGAGGGGGATTAAATATGTGTTCATGTGAAATTTGTCTAAGGATTTCCAAGATAAAAGCAGATCAAAATCCATGTTTTGTGATGGAATTAACGACAGGTTACGTGGTTTTTGGCGATCACCAACGATTTAAAGGTTATACCTTATTTCTCAGCAAAAGTCATGTTAGAGAGGTCTATGACTTAGGTCCAGGCATAAGAAATCAACATTTAATGGAAATGAGCCTAGTGGCAGAAGCTGTAGGAAGTGTGTTTGAAGCAGAGAAGATGAATTATGAATCTTTAGGTAATGGTATTGCTCATTTGCATTGGCATCTATACCCGAGACGAAAGAATGATATGCCTATCCCTGGACCAGTTTGGTGGATTGGAAAAGAAGAATTGTATCATGAGGACTGGTTGATTACGCCAGAATTTATTGCGATGTATCGTGATAAACTAATAGCTAAAATAAATCACTTGAGTGCGGAGCTTGCACCAGTTAATCCAGAATAATAATAAATCCCGCCACTTTTGTCGTTACTACGAAAAGTGGCGGGATTTATTATTAAGATTTTTGAGTATCCGAATCAAGTACGACTCGATTAATATGGATCACTAAATAGATCATTTCGGATTCTTTGACTTCAAGTGTTCGACTATCTTCTAAATAACTCTTGATACGTAACCCACACTTGAACGCTTTCGGATATTTACTTTGGACAAGTTCATAAAGAAAATCATCCTTTTCTTCATAGCTTTTATCCGTTAAAATTCGCTGTACGAAGTATTGTAGATGAGTGACCATTCGAGTGTAGCTAAGACTGGTCTCATCAAAGAGAATTCCGAAAAATTTACTGATAATACTAAGAATATCTCGAACGATTTCGGTACTTTTCATGGTGATTGCTAACCCATCAGGCGTGGCCATATTATTGGCGAGATGAAGCGCAATAAATGCTGCTTCACTTTCTGGGAAAGCAAGACCAAATCGGTTTTCAATCATGGTTAAAGCTTGTAGTGCTAATTTGTATTCTTTGGGATAAAATCGTTTAATTTCAAATAACAGGGGATTTGGAATGAAAATCCCTTCCCTTGCGCGTTCAATAGTGTAATGTAAATGATCAGTAAAGCTCAAGTAGATCGTATTAGAAAAGGGTCGTCCTAAAGCTTCCTCAGCTAATAAAATAATTTCTTTTGACAGCTCAATTTCCTCTAGGTCAATGTCTTGAATTAATTTCTTTAGCTGGAAACTTTCATCAGATTTTTCGAGAGTGAAAATTTTTTCAATAAGCTTCTCGTCAAGCTCGTCACCTTTCTGTTTTTGAAAAGCTAAGCCATGACCCATAGCGATGACTTCTTCCGCTAATTCATTGCGAGAGAGCACAATGTTATTATTATAAACTTTTTCAATAATCACGTAAATGGCTCCCTCGTCATCGTTTTTTTATGTTGTAATCTTATAATACTATATCTGTCAGTGTTTTGATATTATCTAAGCCAAATTTTCGCCATTTGTTGCAATCACTTGCTGATACCAGTTAAATGATTTCTTTTTATAGCGGTTGCCAGTTCCTTCGATGTTATCATCAAGATCCACATAGATAAAGCCATAACGCTTAGACATTTCACCTGTCGAGGCACTAACTAAATCAATACAGCCCCAAGGTGTGTAGCCCATTAAGTCAACACCGTCCTCAATTGCATGAGCCATTTCTTCAATGTGACTTCGTAAATAATCAATTCGGTAATCATCTGCTACATAGAAGTTGTCATCCACTTCGTCAATTGCTCCTAACCCATTCTCCACAATAAAGAGCGGAACTTGGTAACGACCATAAAGCTCATTTAAGGCAATTCTCAGTCCAGCTGGGTCAATTTGCCAGCCCCATTCGCTAGCTTCTAGGAACGGATTTTTGACACCACTTAAAAGGTTTCCCATTGATTTTGCTGCCTCAGGATCAGTTGCATTGACCACACTAGACATATAGTAACTAAAGCCGATATAGTCAACTGGGAATGCCTTGAGTAAGTCTAAATCACCATCTTCCATCTTAATAGACTCAATTCCGTACTTAGTGTGGAGTCGTTTAGTATAGGCCGGATATTCTCCGCGCACTTGGACATCAGCACAGAAGAAATTCATTTCTTGGTTCAATTCTAGATTTGCTTGTTGGTTGATAGGGTCAGTGTCCCAAGCATAAGAAGTACCGTAAATAATCATGCAACCCATTTTAATCTCAGGATTGACTTTTTTAGCAAGTTTAACAGCGAGACTACTTGCTAAAAATTGATGATGGAAGGCTTGAAAAATCACTTGTTTATCATTGCCACCAGTTGCTGGAATAATGCCTTGGCTTAATGCTGGAAAATGAAAAGCGGAGTTAATTTCATTGAAGGTCATCCAATAAGTTACTTTTTCCCCAAAACGAGTCAAAACAGCCCCTGCAAATTTTTCATACAAGCCAACAAGTCGACGATCTTGCCAGCCACCAAATTCTTTTGCTAAGTAAAGAGGCATTTCATAATGAGAGATAGTGATCACAGGCTCAATTCCATAACTTAAACACTCATCAACAATCGCTTCATAAAAGGCTAAGCCTACTTCATTTGGCTGCTCCTCTGTTCCAAGAGGGAAAATCCGAGTCCATGCAATTGAGAATCGGTAAGATTTAAAGCCCATTTCAGCAAATAGCGTAATATCTTCTTTGTAGCGATGGTAATGGTCAATTCCTTTATGATTTGGATAGGTATAAGTTGTTTCATCAATCGTCCAATCGAAATCTGAACTACTTAAGACTTCGAATCTCTTTTTACCTCCGGGCATGGCGTCGGCTACGGATAAGCCTTTACCGTCAACATCAAAAGCACCTTCCAATTGATTGGCAGCTGTTGCACCACCCCATAAAAAGCCTGCTGGAAATTTGTTTGTATGCATCTGAAAACACTCCTTTTTGTTAGATTATTTGATGATAGTTAAGCAATCTTCGCCAGTAATAATATCCTGTTGATCTAAGTCTAAAACATCTAAATAGTCATTAGCATTCGTGACAACAATCGGTGTAATGACAGGTTTACCTGCATTTTTAATGGCATCAATATCGAATTTAACTAATAAATCTCCCGCTTTAACACCGTCACCTTGAGCAACAAATTTTTCAAAACCTTGTCCTTCAAGCTCCACCGTATCCATGCCAATATGCATTAAAACTTCAATACCTGAGTTAGTTGTTAGTCCCACTGCATGACCTGTTGGGAAAATAGTAGTAATCGTACCATCAGCTGGTGCTCGTAATTCCCCGAGGCTAGGCTCGACGGCAATTCCTTTGCCTAGGGCACCAGAAGCGAAAACTTCATCAGGCACATCAGTCAATTTGACAATAGTCCCTGTTAGCGGACTGATTAATAATTCTGATTGTTGAGCAGCCGTGGTAGCTTGAGTTGTGTTCGTTACAGTTTGTTTCGTTTCAGGTAGTCCTTCATCAAAGCCAAGAACTAATGTGAGAACGAAGGCAATGACAATCGCTGCAAGAGCTCCAATAGCAGCAATAGCGACACTTGATTCTACTCCATCTATTGTGCTGATAAAACCAGGTAAGCTAAGAACACTGACTAATCCAAAGCTAAAGTTTTTGACTTGGGCAGCTGCAATAATAGCTCCCCCAACGGCCCCACCGATACAAGCAGAAATAAATGGTTTTTTAAGTGGAAGAGTTACCCCATAAACAGTTGGTTCAGTAATTCCAAAAATTGCTGTTAAGGCACCAGAACCTGCTAAGGCTTTACGTTTAGGATCTTTTGCTCGAATCATAACAGCAAGTGATGCACCAGCTTGAGCTACAACAGCTGCCAGTAACATCGGTACCATAGTATCGTAGTTTAACTCAGAGAGGTTTTGCATCATGATCGGTACAAAGCCCCAGTGCATTCCGAACATGACGAAAACTTGCCACATGCTACCCATAACCAACCCGGCAATCATTGGGCTGAAATTGTAGATACCGTTATAAAGACCACCTAAACCATTTCCAATAATTGTTCCAATTGGACCAAGTACGACAAAGGTTAAAGGAACCATAAGAGTGATAGTTAATAAAGGGACTAGGATAATGCTTAGGAAATCTGGAGAGATTTTTTTCGCTATTTTTTCAACATAAGCTTGAACAGCTACAGCTAAAATAATTGGAATAACAGTTGATAAATAACCACCACTGCCAATAATCACTGGAATTCCAAAGAAATTTAGTCCGCCAGCAGCTGCAGCGGCGTTGATTTCAGGGTGAACTAGTGCAGCCGCAATTGCTAAAGCAATATAGGGATTCGTTTTGAATTTCTTAGCAGAAGTAAAAGCTAACGCAATAGGTAAGTATTGGAAAAAACCGTCTGCTGCTGCAAATAAAATTTTATATGTGCCAGATTCAATTGAAATCCAACCAGCAACGGCAGCTAAGGTTAAGAACCCTTTTAATACCCCAACACCTGCCATAGCACCCAAAAATGGCGTGAAAATACTTGAAATGATATCAATCAAACGGTTGAAAATATTACCATCTTTAGCAGAGTCAGAAGAATCACTTCCTCCATCGCCCAAACCAGAGAGATCGGTTAACTCAGTGTAAACATCGTTAACATGACTGCCAATAACGACTTGATATTGGCCTCCACTTTGCACAACTTGAATCACCCCATCATGGTTTTTGATTGCCTCAGTTTTTGCAACTGACTCGTCTTTTAGTTTGAAACGCAAGCGAGTTGCACAATGGACAACACTAGTGACATTCTCTTTTCCGCCGACTAAATTTAAGACATCTTTAGCTAATTCTCTGTTTTTATTCATTTTTATTTCCTCCTGGCGATTAATTTCCAACAAAAAAAACCTAAACTGAAAGAAAGTCTCCATAGCCAGAGTCCTCACAAAAGAGCACACGGGTCCTATCGATAAATTTCTGTCAATTTAGGTTTTGCCTGCCGAACAGTTACAATCCTTAATTTACATTCTCATTGTAGCACATTTATTTCATTTGTAAACACTTACGTTTGATTTTTATTGGATTGAGTAAAAAGAGCTATCAACTGTATTTAGTAGGATTAGTTTAGTTATAGAAGGGCTGATTGTAGTTGTGTTAAGCAAATGAGACGGAATTATGTGGTAATAAAGATTAAATCGCGGGTAAAAAGTAATGGCGCTAATTGACAAAATGTCTCACAAATAACGAGTAAAGATATTAAGTTAAGAACTAGATAATTGAAATTTTTTGCGTATGTGAGTATCTATCGTCACTTAAAATTAGATAAAAGTAAATTTTTTTTTACTTTTGTCTTAATTTAGTTTATAATGGGTGAAGTAAGGAGATGAAATGAGTGAAGAGAAATCTTGGAGATTCGATTAAGAATCGTGTGTACGAATACAGAGTCTTACGTAGAATGTCGCAACAGGCATTGGCTGAGGCTGTAGGCGTCTCCAAACAAACCATTTTCTTAATGGAAAAAAATGACTGTTCGCCATCGCTGATATTGGCGTTTCGGCTTGCCCGTTATTTTGATGTTGATGTGACAGATATATTTAGTTATGTAGATGAAGAAGTGGTGTAGGTCTTGTTCTTACATAATTAAGTATCCGTTTGTTTATCAACAAGTCTAATGTAAATTATAGTGTGATAGTCACGAACAAGATGGTCATCTGATGGTCATTCATACTTAACTGCTCAACTGTTTGGTTCCAGTAGGAATATCAAAACTCGCGACTCTTAATATGAACGAATAAGAGCATACCATCTATTTTTTTAACTTTTTTTCTCATTATTTTTGTCATCAAGGGCTTTTCTTCAATTAAATGTTTACCAAGTGCTAACTTCATCCTTCTTCTAATTATGTTTTTTAGTGATTAGTATCCAATCTCCCTTACAATCCAATTATGGAAAGGAAGAGTTTATGGAATTTTTATTAACACTTGCGCTGATTTTGATTTTGACTAAATTAGCGGATAGCTTAGCTATCAAAATTGGTTTACCTTCAGTTTTAGGCAGTTTACTTGTCGGAATTGTGGTTGGACCAGCTGTTTTTGGTATTGTACAGCAAAGTGAAGGCATTCATTTATTTGCCGACATCGGGGTAATTCTTTTAATGTTCCTAGCAGGACTAGAATGTGATTTAAAAACCCTTAAAAAATACTTTACTCCTTCATTGATTGTCGGTTTACTAGGAGTGTTTGTCCCATTTGGCACATTTTTTGTTGCCTCAAATATTCTTGGTTTTTCGACCATGTCCTCGTTGTTCATTGGGCTTATTTTTGGCGCCACCTCTCTAAGTATTACGATTCAAGTATTGAAAGAGTTACATTTCGTTAAAACAAAAGAAGGAGCCTTGATTGTTGGGGCGGCCGTGTTAGATGATATTATTGTCATTATCTTGCTAAATATTGTGTTGAATAGTTCAGTTTCAGCAGGTGAAAGTAAGTCATTGTGGGTTATTTTATTTAGCAATGTCCTGTTCTTCATTATCATCTACGCTATTCACAAGCTGATTTTGCCACCTGTCTTGAAGCTATTTAAGCGTATGAAAGCTCCAGAACGTAATTTAGGCCTAGGTCTAGCGCTTTGTTTTGGTCTGAGTTATTTAGCTTATGCTATTGGGATGTCAGATATTATTGGCGCCTTTTTCGCAGGTGTAATCATCTCACAAACCAACATTGGTCATATGTTAGAGCGTAAGGTTGAAAGCTTGACCTTGTCATTGTTTGCCCCTGTTTTCTTTGTAAGTATTGGGTTAAATGTGAGTTTTTCAAGCTTTAGTTCAAATGTTGTGCTAATTCTTGTTTTTAGTCTGTTAGCTGTTTTAACCAAATTTGTTGGAGGCTATGTGGGGGCTAGAGCAAGCCGTTTTGATCGGGACAGTAGTTCAATCGTTGGAATAAGTTTAGTGTCTCGTGGGGAAATGGCTTTGATTTTGGTAAGTCTAGGATTAGAAAGTAACCTGATTTCATTAGACATCTATGGTGCTTTAGTTCTAGTCGTGATTATTAGTACTATCATTGCGCCAGTTTTATTGAAGGCACAAATCCAACGAGTAACAGCCAAGCGAGAAGCGAATGGAGTGCCATCTACCTCTCTTGAGGAGAACACACCGGAGCCGGAAGCAAGTTCAACTATGTAGAGATCTCATGAAAAGCAGTATGCTTTACGTCCTTAGCTCATTATGCGTAACGATATAAGGAGATAAAACATCGAATTTGGAGATATCGGGGTTGTTTGTAGAGGGCGTACGTCTCTAAAAGTACCATCGAATGACTAAAAAGAGCCCCTTTTCTATTTTAGAAAAGGGCTCTTTTTTTGATTATGCACTAACAGTATCTATTTGGTTTTCTTTTGGCATAAAGAGAGCGAATAGGATATAGGTACCTAATCCTATACCGAAGCATAGGAAAGCTGTTGCAAAAGCCACTCTAACAAGTACTGGGTCAATATTGAAGTAGTGACCAATACCACCACAAACCCCATTAATTTTTTTCTCATTTCCATTTGCTTTGACTAATTTTTTCATAATTAACAACCTCCGTATTGAGTTATTTATTTTTAAGGGGATTCCCTTTGACACTTATTACTATACCGAGGAAGGGTTAATAGTTTCTTAATCGATTTCTTAAATGATTATTAAGTCCTGAAAAAAGTAGAGGGCAGTGTTTTCTGAGCTACCAGTGGTCGAGAGTGACATAAAGGGATTGCCCAGGCGATAATTGGTTAATTGTTGTGTTATTGATTGTTAAAAAATTGGTAACTCGAATGCTAACAGAATGGATGCTTTCATTTTTCTCTAAACTAAACAAAAGTAGATGATCGGCTCTTATGGGAGGAATCATAGCACAACCAATGGGAATATTTTTACTTGTAAATGACCAGGCATGATAAGCAACATCATCAATGAATTTATTGTCAGCTGAAAGTCGCCTGAATTTTTTTGTATGTTTGGCTAAGTAGTTAGGCGCAAAAAAAGCGTCTCCAACAGCTATTTTTTGTATGAATTTCATTATTATTTTCTAGGCTTGCATGGCAAATGCCATTAAAAATGAAGTGGGATTTCTAATGGTCATTTTGTCGATGACTAATTGGTTATGCTTGCTGAAATGGCCAAAACAAGCAATTTCAGTCTGACCATTTTCAATGAATAATAGCTGCTGAGCCAGTTCCTTTTTAGTGACAATACAATTAATTTGTTCTTCTGATGTATTAAGAGTAAAACGAACGAGCATTTCTGGAAAGGTTTTAATTACTCTGATTTTATCAACGAGGCCAATCTGATTAGTTTTCATATCCTCACTCCTTTATTGTTTTTAATTATACGAACATACGTTCTTTTTGTCAACTGTTAAAGTGAAGAATGTTTTATTCTTACTAAGCAAGAGCCTTCTTTCAGAAAATTAAAAGAAAATGAGAAAATTACCAATTTTAGATTGTGTTATTTTATACTTTACTTTATAATTGAGAATGATTATCAGTATCAATTGATACTCATGAGAAAACGTGGGGGAAACGTATGAAAAAGAGTCAGCAAACAAGGTTTTTGCAAAAGAGTAAGTGGTATTATCTTTTTTTAGGCATATTAGTGTTATTAATCATCGTGTCGGCTATCTATTCAATTTCAGTTGGACAGGTGATGATTCCTTTTGAGGAGTCGTGGAAAATCATGCTTTATAAATTATCTGATGGTCAACTAGGATCGCTCGATCATATAGCTAGTCAAGCCTCTGTTAATATTATCTGGCAATTGCGTTTTCCTCGTGTGGTTTTTGCGTTGTTAGTTGGTATGGGCTTAGCAATTAGTGGCACAGTGCTACAAGCAGTTGTTCAAAATCCGATTGCTGATCCATATATTTTAGGGATCTCATCTGGTGCGTCACTTGGTGCCACCTTTGCGATTTTGGTTGGTTTGGGAACTAATGCAATTTTCTCGCAATTTGGAGTAGCTTTCGGTGCCTTCATCGGTGCACTGGCGGCATCCGTAGCAGTATTGGTGATAGCTAGTGTTGGCGGCCGTATTACCTCGGTCAAGTTAATTTTATCTGGAACGGTTATCAGCGCTTTGTGTAGCTCTTTTTCTAGTTTGATTATCTTTTTTGCTAATAATGCAGAGGGAATTAAGACAGTTACTTTTTGGTCTATGGGAAGTTTGGCTTCTGCAAGCTGGCAAAAAATTCCTATTTTAGCTGTCGTTGTTATCTTAGGTTGTGGGTTATTTTTATTTCAGCATCGTATCTTAAATACGATGTTGTTGGGAGATGAGGCCGCCATTACTTTGGGAATTGATCTTGGAAAATATCGTAGACTTTATATGATGTTAACAGCATTATTAACTGGAACAATTGTGGCATATGCGGGGATGATTGGTTTTGTTGGTTTGATTATTCCACATATCACACGTGGGTTTATTGGCTCGGATCATCGTCGCCTAATGCCTGTCGTACTACTAATTGGTCCGTTATTTTTAATCTGGTCAGATGTGTTGTCACGGACGTTGATTGCAACAGTCGAATTACCTATTGGGATTATTACCTCGGTTATTGGCGCACCACTCTTTATTTACATGATTGTGAAAAAATCTTACAACTTTGGAGGGTAGTAAATGGAACTTGCAGTAGATAGATTAAATGTGAAGATAGGCTCTCAGCGAATTGTGAATGATTTAACCTTACAAGTTAAACCTGGTCAATTTGTGGGAATTATTGGTGCCAATGGCTGTGGCAAGTCTACCCTACTTAAAAGTATTTATAAAAGCTTACCTGCAAGTGGGGGGACTGTTTTTTTAAATCAGTTGGATGTGCTCAAAGCACCAGCGAAAAAAGTATCACAGAAACTAGGTGTGGTGGGTCAGTTCAATGAAATGAGTTTTGACTTAACTGTTATGCAGATGGTGTTGCTTGGACGAACGCCTTATAAAGGTCTTTTGGAGCAAGATAATAGTCAAGATTTAGCGATTGTGGAGGATGCGCTGGCGAGAACTAATTTATTGGCGTACAAAGATCGTCATTTTTTATCCTTGTCAGGAGGGGAAAAACAACGAGTGGTTTTAGCTCGAACAATTGCTCAGCAGCCGAAATTTATGATTTTAGATGAACCGACTAATCATTTGGATATCAGGTATCAGTTGGAGATTCTTAATTGTGTGAAAGGATTGTCTATTACGGTTTTGGCTGCGCTTCATGATTTGGAGATGGCGGCGGAATATTGTGATTATATCTATGCCATGAAGGATGGTCAGGTATACACTCAGGGCACGCCAGAAGAGGTCTTTAATTCAGAGAATATTGAGGCTTTATATGAAGTGAAGTGTCAAACATACATTAACCCAATTACGGGTTATTTAAATTTTGTGTATCAAATAAAATAAGTGACAATAGTCACTTTTAAGGGAGACCAGCAATGAAAAAGAGAGTATTTGTTGTGGCGCTTGTCGCCAGTTTGTTGACATTAACAGCGTGTGGAGGGGAAGCTAAAAAGCAAGAAAACACGGCCAAACCAACGGCCACTTATCCGCTGACGATTAAGAATTATGGACGACCAGAAGCAACGGCGCAGTGGAAGGAGGTTGATCAAACCTTCGAGAAGGCACCAGAACGAGTTGTGGCGAATACACGGCCGGCAGCTGAATTATTGTTGCACCTAGGTTTAAAGGATAAAATTGTTGGAGTAGGAGCCGTTTTTGGTGCGCCAGATAAAGAAGTTGAGAAGGAGTTTGATCAGCTTCATTCTCTTGGTGAAGAGTATATCAGTCGAGAAATTGCTTTAAGCGTTGATCCTGATTTAGTTTATGGACGAGGCGGTTTGTTTGATAATGCCGAGTGGGGAAATGGCACGGTAAATACCTTAAATGACATGGGGATGAAGACCTTTGTTTTAGCTTCTTCGGTCACTGGTGGGACGTATGACTCCGTTTATGAAGACATTGAAAACTTAGGAAATGTTTTTGGGGTACAAGAGAGTGCCGCAGCGTTTACGAAAAAACTGAAAGCTCGTCAAAAGGAAATAGCGTCTAGTTTAGCAGCCATCAAGGAAGAAAGAGACTTTGCGTTGTTATTTATTTCGGATCCCAAAGAGGTCTCAGTTTATAGTGCAAAAGATGAAACCTTTTTTAACGATTTATTGAAGATGGTAAAATTGAACAATGTTTATGCTGAAACAGAAGGCGATATTAGTTTAGAAACGTTGATTGAAACAGATCCTGAGGTTTTAATTATTCCAGATTGGAAAACAACCGGTGGCGTGTCTGCCGATGAGATTCAAGAGGCGCTGTATGCGAATCCTAAACTATCTAGTTTAAAAGCAATCAAGAATAAGCAAATTTTTGCCGTAGATTATAACTATATGTTTGGTTACGGCTACCTTGGCATCGAGGGGATGGAGATTTTAGCGCAGGACATGTATCCTGAAGAGTTTAAGTAACCCACTCGTTTACTAATTATGATACACTTGATTCATTGTAAATGAGGAGGTAAAGGATGGAAGAATTACTTGCAGCGGTGAATGAGTTTAGAGATAATCGCAATTGGCGTCAGTTTCATAATCCCAAAGATTTAAGTCTGTCGCTGACACTTGAGGCGGCAGAACTACTTGAAAATTTTCAATGGAAGACCAGTGAGGAAGCAGTCGCAACAACGTTACCAAATATCAAGGAAGAGCTGGCTGATGTTTTTATTTACGGCATGATGTTGGCAACAGACTTAGATGTGGATTTGTCTGAGATTATTTTAGACAAGCTTGCTAAAAATGCAGAAAAATATCCTGTTGAAGCGAGTAAGGGCCATAAAGAAAAGTATGATAAATTAGGTGGAAGTTAACTAAAAACAGATTAGAAGGAGCAAGGCCACCTTCTAATCTGTTTTTTTATTTTAGTAATTGATTTAAGCGAGTAACCTCTTGATTGTTTTGGTGTTTGGCGTAGAAGTAAAAGCCGATAACATGCCCAATTAGAGAGAGCGCGAGCATACCTAGGGTCCAAGGGAAGATGAGTTGAAACATGATGGGGGAGAGTAACCAAACAGCGGTCATGCCACCTAAGAGATTTAAACTAGCTGAGATGATGATATTTAAAGAGGCCGGAAGTGTAAGATAATTCCACAGGCTATTGTAGATAACTCCGAATAAAAGGCCAGCAATTAAGGCAACAGCTATAATATGCCAAACAAAGGTGAGACTGATAGTTGTTTGACGGCTGAACAGACTGATTAAGAGTGTCACCCAAAGAATTGTTAGGCTAAAAACCTGAAAAAATTGATTTTTTAATGTACGAATCATAAGAAATTCCTCCTAAATTGTTTAATGTAATGACGGCTGACAAAATAAGTTAAATCATTGCGTAAATGAAGCTCAATTCGTGCATTAGTTGCTGAGACAAATTGTTCCACGTAGTCTAAATTGATGAGTGTCTGGTTGTTGATTTGCATAAAACGAGTCTGAGCTAGTTCTTCATTAATCACTTTGAGTCGTTGATTTAGCAAATACATCGCACCATCAATTGTCTGGACATTGCACATGTTTCCCTCTGTTTCAATAGCTAGTATTTGTGTGAGTTCTAACTTGACGTTGCGGTCATTTTTAGCATTAATCACGGTGAGTTGCTTTGATTGTGACAAAGCTCGTTCAATCTCAGGCCAGCTTTCTTGCCTAGTGGGATGGGTGGTGATTTTCGTTAGTTGAATCTCTTGTTCTGGATCAGTTGTAAATAATAATTTCACGTGTTCTCCTCCTTGAATTAACTATACCACGGAGAAATTATTGATAGCGATTGTTTTTTGTTACGTTGCATAAAAAAGGCAGTTTGTTACAAAAAAAGGAAGAGGAGACAAAAGTCTCATCTTCCTTTTTGATTAATGAATGTTGTATAGTAAACGCGCTTAGTGCAAAGCGACTTTATGTCCCAGTCTCTTAGTAAATAGCCGAAATCATGCTTTTCTAACGGAACCAAAAAGCCTCATTTTAGTACTGACAACCTCTGTAATGGCCTTTGTAGCAGGAGTCAGTAGGAGTCGTGGTTCGTGGTTGTTAGGTGTCGCTTGTAGCGACTGTTTGAGAGAGTTAAACCAAGCATGGTTAGCCTCAGTATTAATATTGATTTTAGCGTGACCGAGTTGAATCGCTTTTTTTAGTTGAACTTCAGGAATACCAGAGGCACCGTGAAGCACCAGAGGGATCTGACAAGCTTGAGTAATGGCTGCCATTTCTTTAAAACCTAGCTGAGGCGTGTCCACATAGTTACCGTGAACAGAGCCAAGAGCAGCCGCAAGAGCATCCACAGCTGTCTCATTAACCAGCCGTTGACAGTCTTCAAGCGTGGCATAGTGAATCCCAGAAATTAGACCATCTTCATTTCCTCCGACAGTGCCGACTTCAGCTTCAACTGAGACGCCATGTTTTTTAGCATAGGCTGCCACGCGTCTGGTAAGCCGACAATTTTCATTGATGGTTTCATGAGATCCATCAATCATAACCGAGGAAAACCCAGCATCAATCGCAGCAAAACAGCGTTCGGCTGTTTGCCCATGATCCAAATGAAGAACCACAGGAACGGAAATATTAAGTCGAGTTACATAGTGTTTGACAGCGACAGTAATGAAGTCGAAGCCACCTAAATAATCAACTAAGCGGTCGGAAGCAGCCAGAATAACAGGCGATTGATTAACTTCTGCAGCTGTTAAAATAGCTTCGATCCACTGGATACCGTTGAGATTAAATTGCCCAACGGCGTAGCCTTCTTTCTGTGCGCGAGGTAAGACCTCATTTAACGTGACAAGTGACATAGAGAGTTCCTAACACTTTCTATTGGATTTTTTTGACGGCAACAGGACGACCAGTTGTCAACGATTCCTTAGCAGCCGCGGCAATTCGTTGGGCCATGATGCCATCTTCGAACGTACATGGGACAGCTGATTCTGTTTGAATCGCAGTGAAAAATTGTTGCACCTCATCGATATACGCCTGATTATAGCGTTCAAGGAAGAAATGCAGTGGTTGATCCTGACTAACAGAGTCACTCGATGAAAAAGTTACTCGGGTTTCAGTCTCATTTCCACTTTCAGCACTCCCCTTTGATCCGAAGGCCTCAATTCGCTGATCGTAGCCGTAAACTGCTTGCCGGCTGTTATCAATAATTCCTAAGGCACCATTTTCAAAGGTTAATTGAATGAGCGCTGTGTCAACATCGCCAACGCTAGCAATTGCAGGGTTAACAAGGGCAGCACCTGTGGCAAAGACCTCTTTAACTTCAGAATTAGCAACAAAACGAGCCATATCAAAGTCGTGAATGCTCATATCCATGAAAATTCCGCCAGAGCTTTTGACATAATCTAGGCTTGGTGGCTCAGGGTCGCGAGAGGTGATTCTAAGAATGTGCAAATTGCCAATCTTACCTGTATCAACATAGTTTTTTACTCGCCCGTAATTAGGATCAAAGCGGCGGTTAAAGCCGACCTGTAGTTGAACACCTGCTTCTTTAACTAAGGCGTAAGCGGTCATCGTTTCTTCATCCGAGAAACTGATTGGTTTTTCGCAGAAGATGTGTTTCTTAGCCGCAGCCGCTCGTTTAATTAAGTCAACGTGGGTATCAGTTGGCGAACAGATAAAGACGACATTAATGTCAGGGTCATCAAATACATGATCTGGATCAGTTACTAAATGAGAGATATTGTGTTTGGTTGCCCAGTCTTTTGCTTGCTCTGCATAAGGATCAGCGATTGTTTTGACTTGTACGCCATCCATGCGTAGCATATTTTCAACATGCAATTTACCAATTCTGCCAGCGCCAATAACGCCGACTGGCATTAATTTTTTCATTGTGTTCCTCCTTGGTAGGTAGAATAATCAGAAGGGGATTATAATCCCCAAGTTGCTTTAAGATAATGTCGTGCCTTAATCGCGTATTCCAAAGGATTAGCTAAGGCTGGATCTTGCTCAGCTTCGACGACCACCCAGCCTTTATAATGACTGTTATCGATGGCCTCACAAATTGGCTTGAAGTCGATCATGCCATCCCCTGGAACAGTAAAGACACCTTTTCTAACGCCTGTCAAGAAGCTATCCTCGTTGGTTGTTACTTCTTTAGCAACTACTTCGCGAATGTCCTTAAAATGAATGTGTTTGATACGATCCTGGTGCTTCTGATAAACCGCTAAAGGATCTTCGCCAGAGAAAACTAAGTGGCCAGTGTCGAATAATAATGAGACTTTTTCAGGTTTCGTTTCCGCCATCAAACGATCGATCTCTGCAGTAGTTTGTACACCTGTCCCCATATGATGATGATAAACAATTGTCATCCCTTTTTCAGCGGCCAAGTCGCCAAGAGCATCCAGTCCATCTGTTAATTTTTGCCATTCTTCCTCGGTAAAATGTGGCTTCTTAGTGAAAACAGGTAGCTCTTGTCCTTGAATACTGTGACCTTGTTCAGATACAACAATCACTTTTGCCCCCATGGCATGGAGGAAATCACGATGTTTGTTGAAAGCAGCTGCGGTTTCGGCAAAAGGTTTGGTTGTTAAAAAAGCACTAAACCACGCACTGGCAACCTCTAAGTGACGTAACTCAAGATACGGGCGTAGCACATCAGGCTCTTTTGGGTATTTATTTCCAATTTCTGTTCCTGCGAATCCGGCCAAAGCCATTTCGCTAATGCACTGTTCGAAAGAATTTTCTTTCCCCAGCTCAGGCATGTCATCATTGGTCCAAGCAATCGGTGCAATCGCAAGTTTAATCGGTAAATCTGTTGTCATAAGTAATTCCTCCTTGTGAGTCAGTTAATCAAGTTCAACGAGACTAGCTGTATCGAATGATGTCTGGCAAGCGTTGGCAACCTCAGTTGCACGTAGACCATCCAGTGCAGTGACAGGTGCCGGAGTTCCCTCTAAAATACACGTACTGAAGGCTTTTAGCTCTGTGACGAAGGCCTCACCAAAGCGTTCTGGGAAATTTTGGCTAGTGGGTCTGACGACCCCTTGCTCATTAAACACCGTCACTAAATTTTTTTCAGGAGCTGCCCCAATTCGTAGCATTCCTTTAGTCCCAATTAATTCTGTTTCAACATGATAGCCATGAGCAGCATTGCGGCCAGTTACTAAAAGTGCCATTGTTTTATCGGTAAGCTGCATCATGGCAGTGCCTGTTTCTAACTCATTGACTTGATCCAGCTCAGGGTATGCGGCGTTTTTACCTAAGGCCCAAACTCGAGTGACTTCTTGGTTGCTAAACCAACGAATCAGATCTATGTCATGAATAGCCATATCAGCAAAAATCCCCCCACTGTGACTATTAGCGGCAAATTTTACAAAACTTTCCATACCACTACTCGGATCAATGCCGTAGCAGCGAATCACCGTCAGCTCACCTAATTCGCCAGCATCCACAAGACGTTTGGCATATTGATACGAGTCATCAAAGCGTCGCATAAAGCCGAGCATAAAGGTCTGTTTGGGGTGCTCTTCAAGAACGGTTAATGTCTGATTGATTTCAGTTAGCGACAAGCCAATCGGTTTTTCGCAAAAAACATGTAGACCAGCTTTGATTGCTAGTTGAATCTGCTGGCAATGAAGACCAGAAGGGGACACGATAACTACGGCGTCGATATTAGGACTTGCGATCATTTCTTGATAATCTAAATAGGTTTCTTTCACATTTAACTGTGCTTGTGCCTCTGTCAGTTCAATCTGATCAAGGCTACAAATAGCGACCAGTTCCATTTCAGGAATCTTAGTGGCAATATTTATAGCGTGAGTCATGCCCAGTCTACCAAGCCCGACTAAGCCAATTCTAATGATTGACATGGTGTTCACTCCTTAGAGAATAGAATAAGTATTAATATTTTTTTGCTTGTTGAAGATCGGTTGTTTTTTGTTCATATGCTACTTTAATTGAGTCTTTATCAGCTACTTCAGCTACACCTACATGCCACCAAGAATCGTAGCCATCAGTCATTGTTTTAGGTAAGACTTTAATATCAATCAGGGTAGTGACAGTTTGTTTTTCAGCGTCTGCCAAGGCTTCTTTTAACTCTTGATAGGTATGAACTTCGTAAGTTTTGGCACCATAACCAGCTGCTACTTGAGCGTAGTTGATGGTCATAGGTTTGTTGGTATCTTTAGCTTTTAATTCTGTATAGAAGCTACCGCCGCCATTACTCATTTGTAAGTTATTTATGCAACCATAACCGGCATTATCAAAGAGCAAAATAGTTATTTTTTTCTGATACTGTAGACTCGTAACTAGCTCGGTATGAAGCATCAAGAAGCTACCATCACCAACCATCGCATAGACTTCCTGTTTTGGATGTGCCAGTTTAGCGCCTAAAGCTCCTGCAATTTCATAGCCCATACAGGAATAGCCGTATTCCAGGTGGTAGGTATTAGGCTGATCGCTTTCCCAGACCCGCTGTAAATCCCCTGGAAGTGAGCCAGCGGCACCAACAATAATACCATCCTTAGGAATCAGTGAGTTAATCATCAATAACGCTTGTGTTTGAGTCATCTCTGTTTGTAAGGCATCAGCATAGTCATTTAAGTCTGCTTGTTTGAAATGATTAGCAACCTCTGGTGTAAATTTGTTGCGATTATACGTTACTGTAGCTAGTCGACGTCGCTCAGCTTGCCAGTTGTTTCGATACGTAGTTAAATCATCACCGTAATGAGTCGTATAGTCGCCTAAGCGATCAGTCAACAATCCCAAAGTTGCTTTGGCATCTCCAACCACTTGAAACGCATCCAGCTTATAGGCTTGTGTTCGGCTGATGTTAATGTTCACGAATGTCGCTGTCTCGAAGTTAAAAATGGATTTTGAGCCTGTTGTAAAATCGGTGTAACGTGTGCCGACGCCAATCACTAGATCGGCCGTATGAGCGGCTTGATTGGCTGCTAGATTTCCTGTTACGCCAAGACCGCCGAGATTATTCTTAAAGCTTGATTCAACGGTTGATTTTCCGGCTTGAGTTTCAACTAAGGGAATTGTATATCTCTCAGAGAGCTCGATCAGCTCTTCTCTAGCACCAGAATATTTAGCGCCACCACCCACAACAATTAAAGGACGTTGACTGTTTTTTAGAGCAGCAATTAAGCCGGTTATTTCTCGTTCAGTTGGTAGAGAGCGATCAAGGTAGTGAACCCGCTCCTCAAAGAAACTTAGAGGATAATCGTAGGCTTCGCCCTCCACATCTTGAGATAGACAAATCGTAACAGGACCCGCAGTTTCTGGATTAGTCAGAACATCAAAGGCCTTAATCAAGCTCGACATTAATTGTTCTGGTCGAGTGATGCGATCCCAATAACGAGAAACAGGTTTTAAAGCATCGTTAGTAGTAATACTTGCACTTTGAGCTTGTTCAATTTGTTGAAGAACAGGATCAGGCTGTCTTGTAGCAAAAGTATCTCCTGGCAGTAAAAGAACAGGTAAATTATTGGCCAAGGCGGTGCCGGCCGCAGTGACTAAATTGGCAGCTCCGGGACCAACAGAGGTTGTTACTGCATAAATTTTACGACGAAGAGTTTCTTTCCCATAAGCAATCGCAGCTAAAGCCATACTTTGTTCGTTCTTTCCTTGATAGATAGTCAAGTGGCCTGGATCTTGCTCTAAGGCTTGACCAATACCTAAGACATTGCCATGTCCAAAGATATTAAAAACACCTTCGACAAAGGGCGTTTTTTCACCATCAACTTCAATGGATTGGTGGGTAATAAATTTAATAAGTGCTTGAGCAGTTGTTAAGCGAATTGTTTTTTCCATATTAAGATCCTTTCTAATGGCATCGGGCAAGTGTATCAGTTGTTCTTAGAGTTCGTCTTGTTCATTGATTAGAGCTTCAATCTCAGCAACGGTCGGCATTGCTTCTGAGGAGCTATGTTTGCTGACGACAATGGCTGCCGAAGCGCTACCATATTTAAGCGCCATTTCAATTCCTTTGCCACTATTTAAGGCGTAGAGAAATGCAGCTGCGTAAGAATCACCAGCGCCAAAGGTTTTTAGTACCTTAGTTTTGTAGGCTTTTCCGTGAAAAACATCGCCGGCTTTAGTATACGCGTATGATCCTTGTACGCCGTGTTTAATGACAATTAATTCTGGGTGATGAGTGAAAAGTTGTTCAATAGTTGCTTCGTTCGTTCCGTTTTCCAGATTTTCCATTGCGTCGTATTCATCGCGAGTTCCAATGACGATATCCGCTTGCTGGGCAACTAAAGAATAATAAACAGCAATCTCTTCTTTATTTTTCCATGTGTAAGGGCGATAATCCAGCTCAAAAATTAATTTGACGTTTGCCTCACGAGCTAATGAGACGGCTTTTAAGGTTGCTTCCCGTGACGGGCTTTGCGCAAGAGCTGTTCCAGAAATAACTAAAGCATGACTGTCGGTTAAGTAGGCTTCATCGATTTCAGCTGGTTCAAGATAAAGATCGGCTACTTGATCACGGTACATTAAAATACTACATTCTTCTGGGCTTAGAATTTCAGTAAAGGCGAGCCCCGTTTTATGCCCCTCAGTATCTAAAATCATTTGACTGGTATCAACGCCAGCAGTTTTCATGTACTCTTGAATAAAACGCCCGTGCTGATCATCAGGGATTTTGCCGATAAAGCCAACCTTTTGCCCGAGCTTAGCCGAACCGATTGCAATATTGGCTGGTGAGCCACCGACGTATTTTGAAAAAGTCATCGTTTCTTCCATTGGTCGATTATATTCAACGGCATTGAGGTCGATACATGCTCTTCCAAGAGCAATCATATCGTAGGTCTTTGTTTGCATAGTAGTTTCCTTCTTTCCAAGTCTTATAATGTTCTATCTAAAATCCAAGCATGATCTGGGTCATTGTGGAACTGCCATTTGCGAGTAGGTCCCGCCATAATATTAAGGTAGTAGCTTGTATAACCATCTGGTACCCCAACAGGATGATAGCCTTTTGGAACGACTACTACCTGCCCATTTTCAACACTCATGGTTTCATCAAGAGAACGGTCGTCTGTATAGACACGCTGAAAGACAAAACCTTGAGGAGGATTGATTTCATGGTAGTAGGTCTCTTCTAATAATGATTCATGGGGAAGGTTGTCTTGATCATGTTTATGTGGCGGATAGCTTGAGAAATTGCCTCCATCGGTATAAACCTCAACAACTAGCAAGCTATCGGCAATTGAAGAGCTATCTGGTAAAATGTTGTGAACCAATCGTTGATTACTTAAAATACCTCGCTCCTCGATTGTGTTATCTTTAGCCGCAATGAGGGTTAAATCCTTGGTAACAGTGGTTGGTGAGTAGCAAAGCATCACCGTCGCAGCAGTTGAACTTGTCAGTTTAAAGGTACTTTGTCTTGGTAGATAAACACTATCAGTCGGAATTTTGTCAAAAACAGACTCACGAGTCCCAATATCATTAAAGTGGGTATTGCCTACTTGGATTGAAGCCTGTCCAGTTAGAATAACCGCACAGCATTCCATATCATTAAGCGTTTCTTCATAGCATCCATCACTGGTGAGGTCTAGTACCTTTAATTCAATATAATGAAGAGGCGCATTTTTAGCTGTGATTTCCTGACGCAGTGTCACGCCTGGGCTTAACTCAGTTGCTTGCTTCTTATATAAAAGATGATTCATTATTATTAGTCTCCTTTATGGCGTACTAACAACGAGAACAATTAGTTCTCGTTGTTAGCTCCCATCTAGTTAAGTTAAATTCGTGCTTTAGGATAGCGGGCAGTCACGACTTTTTTCCGTGTGTAAAAATCAACGCCGTCTTTACCGTTAGCATGTAAGGTACCATAGAAGGAAGACTTCCAACCAGAGAATGGGAAGAAGGCCATCGGAGCTGGCACCCCAAGGTTAATCCCTAACATCCCTGCATCAATCGTTTCTCTAAAGTAACGAACAGCAGAAGCATTATTGGTAAAGAGACAGGCACCATTGGCAAATTCAGATTTATTAGCAGTGGCAATTGCCTCTTCTAGGTTCTTAACGCGAATGATAGAAAGCAAAGGCGCAAAGACCTCATCCTTCCAAATAGTCATATCAGTGGTCACGTGATCGAAGACTGTTGGGCCGACGAAAAAGCCATTTTCTGGAAGATTGTTGCGTCCATCTGTAAGAAGTGTGGCGCCTTCAGCAAGGCCTTTTTCGATATAATTAAAGGTTCTTGTTTGATTTTCACGTCTAATAACAGGTCCAAGGAAGACACCTTCATCTAAGCCATTTCCCATCTTAACATTTTTAACCTCGGTGACTAGTTTTTCTATAAAGGCATCAGCAATCTCTTCTTCGACTGTGACGACTGCGGCTGCCATACAGCGCTCACCAGCAGAACCAAAGGCGGCTCCGATGATATTAGTAACAGTGTCGCCCAAATCTGCATCTTTAAGAACAATACTGTGATTTTTAGCGCCTGTCAGGGCTTGAACTCGTTTCAAATGTTGACTTCCTTTTTTATAAATATACTCACCAACTGTTTTAGAGCCAACAAAAGAAATGGCCTTAATTTCAGGATGCTCCAAAATACCGTTTACAATATCATGTGCCCCATAGACAACATTAAAAACGCCCTTTGGTAACCCCGCTTCAGTAAAAAGCTCAACTAATTTTTCGGTTAAAAGTGGTGTTCGTTCAGAAGGCTTTAAGATAAAACTATTACCACAAGCAATTGCCATCGGGAACATCCAGCAAGGAACCATCATTGGAAAATTGAAGGGCGTAATTCCACCGACGACGCCAATTGGATAACGATAATTAACCGCTTCCACGTCTGTGGCAATTGAAGACAAAGAGTCGCCCATCATCAAAGTAGGAGCACCAGCCGCAAACTCGACATTTTCTAATCCTCGTTGAACTTCACCAAGAGCCTCCTTAGTATTTTTACCATTTTCAATCGTAATCAAGCGCGCCAGCTCTTCAGCATTGCTTGCGATGAGCTGCTGAAATTTAAAGAGAATTCTTGCTCTACGGGGAACGGCAGTCTCTTTCCATAACTCAAAAGCTACCGATGCCGCTTTTGTAGCGCTTTCTAAATCTTCCTTAGTAGAGAGTGGAACTTGGCAAATAATCTCGCCAGTAGCAGGATTGAGAACATCTTCATATTGAGTGGTTGAACTGTCTACCCATTCGCCATTGATATAATTCTTTAGCTTTCTTGGTTCTGTCATATTATTTCCTCCTAATTTTTGATCGTAACAAAAGAGGTGTTGGTTCTCTTTTGGTTATGTCTTGGTTACATGTTATCTCTAAAAAGAAAAATAGTCAATCTTTTTTTGCACGAATCAATAAACAGTCATAGCGAAAGAAGAATAGAAGAGCAGACTTTAGTTACTTGATTCATCTCCCCATTATGAAGTGTTTAAAAATTAAGGTAATTAAAATAAGAATTACTATTTGATTAACTTTTGGTCATATGTTATATTTTAAACGGAATGAAGAAATCCATTGTAAATAAGAAAAATGATTGTCCAGTTAGTTATAGTATGGCTATACAACTGAAATAAGAAAGGAGGCGTGAGATGAAGGTTCAACGAATTCATGAAATCGAATCGTATGTAAAACGCCACGGAGCGGCATCTTTAAATGAATTATGTGAGATATTTGAGGTTTCTAAGAACACTATTAGGAGAGACACCAACTATCTAATAAAGAAAGGCTTTTTAGAAAAAGTCTATGGCGGCGTTATCCTCAAAGAAGATAATCTGATCTCATTTGAAAATCGTCAGATTAAAAACCAAGAAGAAAAGCGTTTGATTGGTCAGGAAGCGGCTAAATTGATTGAAGAGGACGATCTAATCTATGTTGATTCAGGGACAACGACCAAATACTTAATGGAATTTGTGCCGGCTGATATGAGAGTGACAGTGGTCACCAATAATTTAGACGTGATTAACACCGCCGCAGAGTTAGAAAATATAGAGTTATTAGTGGTAGGTAGTAAATATAAACGCAAGACGCGCTCGTTTATTGAGATGCAGAATCATCAAATTTTACAGAACTTCAATATTACGAAGGCTTTTATGGCTACCACAGGCTTGACTCTTCAAAATGGGTTAACTAACTCTGATATGCTAGAAACACAGATAAAAAAAGTGATTTGTGAGAAGGCACAACATATTTATGTGATGGCTGATGCGAGTAAATTTGGTCATTCCACACTGCTGACTTATGCTCAATTAGACGAAATTGATGCGATTATTAGCGGAGGCACTATCCCAAATGACTATTTAGCTTATTTTAATCAACAAAATATTGCGTTACATACTGCTTATTGAAAACTCAATGAGCAGTTTTTTTTCACTAAAAATAGAGAGAGAAGGGCTTTATCATAGGTTATTGCCATCAAAGTTGGTGAAAAAGTAAAAATACTTCTTGACTATCTTCCAAAATGCAACTAAAATGTAATCAATAGTTACTCAAATATTGGTAAAGTACACAAGCTCTTACCAATATGATGAGAACTAATAATTCTAGTGAAAGATGTAAGAGCTTACTTTTAGGAGGGGAGATAGTTTAAAAGTGACGAGTCAACAAAAATTGGATAATAACCTGTTAGATAAAAACATTAGGAGGAACAGAAAATGAAAAAATTGATTCAATTTATTGGTGTTGTAATGATGAGCCTGGTCTTGGTGGCATGTGGCAATAGCAATGGCAAGTCAGAGGATAAGTCAAAGGCGCAAATTGGTTATGCTATTAATAATTTAAATGATACCTTTCAAACCTATATTTTAGATGCGGCTAAGGCAAGCGCTAAAGAAAATGGCTATGGGATTCGCGTTGAAAATGCTAAAGAAGATCTGATTGCCCAGCAGGATCAAGTAAACACCTTGATTCAAAATGGTGTGAAGGCGCTCATTGTTGTGCCCGTTGATACGAGTGCAATGGAGCCGATTACGAGAGCTGCACAAGAAGCGAATATTCCCCTTGTTTATATCAACCGTAACCCTTATGCAGGGAAAGAAAAAGAGATGCCCAAAAATGTTTATTACGTTGGCTCAGAAGAAATTACAGCAGGGATCATGCAGATGGAATTTGTTGGTGAAAAGTTAAATGGTGAAGGGAAGATTGCTGTTTTAATGGGAATCCTTGGCAATGAAGGCGCAATGAAGCGGACTGAGGGAGTGGAACAAACGATTAAAGAAAAGTTCCCTAAGATGGAAATCTTAAACAAAGAAACTGCTGCATGGCAACGAGACCAAGCCTTGAGTATTGCTGAAAACTGGATTTCTACTTATGGCTCAGATCTAAAAGCAATCATCGCTAATAATGATGAAATGGCCTTAGGTGCTGTTCAAGCGGTTAAGAAAAATAAACGCTCGGATATTATTATTACGGGAGTTGACGCTATCCCAGATGCTTTAGATGCAGTTGAATCAGGTGAATTAGCGGGAACTGTCTTTCAAGATGCAGTTGGACAAGGCTCTGGTGCTGTTACATTAATCACCAAAGAGCTTGAGGGCGAGACCCCTGATGAATCTGTGACTTATGTACCGTTCAAACTTATCACAAGTGAAAATGTTAGTGAATTTAAGTAAGAGAGCAGATTAATTGGTAAGAAGGGATGAGGACATGAGTAATCAAGACTACCTATTAAAATTAGAAGATATGTGCAAAGAATTTCCGGGTGTAAAAGCTTTAGATAAGGTGCAGCTAAAGGTAAAGCCGGGAGAAGTTCACGCGCTGATGGGTGAGAATGGTGCTGGCAAGTCAACGCTAATGAAATGCATTATTGGAATGTACACACCGACATCAGGAAAAATTTGGTTTAATGGCAGATACATTGAGCATTACGATATCATTCAAGCATTGAACATGGGAATTTCCATGATTCATCAAGAGTTGAGCCCAGTTATGGAAAAAAGTATTATGGAAAATATTTGGTTAGGCCGTGAGCCGAAAACTAAATTAGGACTTGTTGATCATAAAAAAATGTATCAAATGACCATTGATGTTTTAGAAAGAATTGGTTTGACGATCAATCCTAAGATATTAATGAAGGAGCTGACTGTTGCCAATATGCAGATGGTTGAGATTGCGCGCGCGATTTCTTATGATGCAAAGGTCATTATTATGGATGAGCCGACCTCGTCTCTGACTGGAAAAGAAATCAATCAATTGTATAAGATAATCAGAAAATTGAAAGCGGATAATCGTAGTATTATTTACATCTCCCACAAATTAGATGAAATTCGTGAAGTGTGCGATCAATTGACCGTCTTTAGAGATGGTAAGTATATCACTCAGCGAGCGGTAGCTGATACGACAGAGCAAGAAATGATCAATTTGATGGTCGGTCGTGACATCGATCAGTTGTTTCCTAAAATGGAAACAAAGATTGGCGAGGTCAAATTATCGGTGAAAAATCTGTCTAATGGTAAGGATTTTAATGATATTAGCTTTGATGTTCGGGAAGGTGAGATTCTAGGCTTTGCAGGATTGGTAGGAGCAGGGCGTTCAGAGGTTATGGAAGCTATTTTTGGTGTAAGAAGTAAACGATTAGGTGAGATTCGCTTGAATGGTGAGGCATTGACGATAAAAACAGCTTCAGACGCGGTTAAAAATAAACTAGCTTTTCTAACAGAAGATCGCCGAAAAACAGGTATCTTTCCAATGTTATCCGTTAGCTATAATATTGTCTCGAGCTCGATTACTAGCTTTAGAAATAAGCTAGGTCTATTAGATAACAAACGATTAGAAGATGAGGCGTTAAATTATATTGAGACCCTGCATGTTAAGACGGCATCATCAAAAACCGCCATTAGAAATTTAAGCGGTGGGAATCAGCAGAAAGTATTAATTGCTAAATGGTTACTGACTAAGCCGGAGGTTCTGATCCTAGACGAACCTACTCGGGGAATTGATGTTGGCGCCAAAGCAGAGATTCATCGTAATATATCAACGATGGCTTATACCGGAAAAAGCATCATTATGGTGTCATCTGAGCTTCCAGAAATCCTCGGAATGAGTGATCGAATCGTCGTGATGCATGAGGGACGGATTACTGGAATTTTAGAAAATAAAGACCTTACTCAAGAGGACATTATGGCCTATGCCAGCGGTACAAAGAATGATTTTTCATAAAAACTACCTAACGTGGAGGAAACAATCAAATGGGAGAAACTAGTAATAAAGCAGTAATGAAAAAAAGCGCGCAAGCGACTCGTAAGGAATTTATTCAGAAATACTTAATTATTTTCGTTTTAATTGCGATGTTTATTATTTTAACAGGCATGAATGGCAACTTTTTAACGTTGAATAATATTTTAAATCTGCTGACCCAAACGTCGATTTATGGGATTTTGGCTCTGGGTCTGTTTATTGTATTAGTAGCCAAGGGGATTGACCTATCCGTCGGCTCCACTTTGGCTTTTGCTGGGATCATGGTAGGAACGATCAGTCAAACTAAAGACGCTGTCGATAAAATTTTTCCTTCATTGGGACAGGCTCCTTTTATTATCACGATATTATTGGCCCTTCTGATCGGTGGTATTATTGGCTTGATTAATGGTTCGTTGATTGCCTACACAGGTATTCCACCGTTTATTGCGACCTTAGGAACTCAAATTGCGGTACGTGGTGCAGCTCTGATGGTTTCTAATGGTAAGCCAGTTAGTAATATTAACCCGCAAATTAATTTTCTTGGTGACCGTCTGTTTGGTTTTTTACCGGTTCCTGTCTTAATTTATATTGCAGCGATCGTCTTTATGGCTGTTTTGATGAACTATACGTCATTTGGTAAGAGCGTCTATGCAATTGGTGGAAATATTGAAGCAGCGGAAATATCAGGTATTAAAGTTAAGCGAAACATTGTGTTAGTTTACGTTATATCAGGCGTTTTAGCTGGGATTTCATCATTGATTTATATCGGGAGAACAGGTGGGTCAATTCAACCAGCTGCGGGAACGATGTATGAAACAACTGCAATTGCAGCGGCGACTATTGGTGGAACGAGCCATAGTGGTGGAATCGGGACAGTTTGGGGTGTAGTGGTTGGTGCGCTGATCTTGGGAACACTGACAAATGGTTTCACTTTATTAGGGATTGATGCGTATGTCCAACAGGTAATTCAAGGGTTAATTATTGTTGGTGCAGTTGTCTTAGATATGAGAAAAAATAAAAAAGCTTAGTGAACCTAGTTGTTCGGAGCATCGCAAAGGAAGTGGTTCTATCTTCTTTTGCGGTGTTTCTTATGTATAGGGGAGAAATTAAAGGAGAGTGTTGGATGTGCCAATGATTCATTTTGATTTATATGAAGGAAGAACTGCTGCAGAAATTACACAGCTGTTAGAAGTTGCTCATCGTGTATTTGTAGAGGTTTTAGCAATACCCGAAGGTGATCGGTACCAGCTTGTTCACCAGCATGCCCCTTATGAAATGGTTATTAAGGATACGGGATTGGGTTTTAGTCGAAGCGATCAGGTCGTCGTAATATCTATTTTTAGCAAAGAGCGTATAGAGGAACAAAAGGTTCAGCTCTATCAGCAACTGGTCAAGGCGCTTCAAGTGAAATGTGGTATAGAGCCAGCAGATGTGATGATTTCTTTTTTTATCAATCAGGAGGCTGATTGGAGCTTTGGGTTCGGTCGTGCTCAATTTTTAACAGGTGAACTGTAAGTAAGTGTTTCTCAGTACTAGCGGCCAAAAATTAGTGGACTGCATTATGTCGTACGGAATAAGACATGATGTGGTTTTTTTGTTTGGCCTATAATAGGCGAGGATTTAAACGGACTCAATCAGCAACTATTTGCTATAATAAGTGGTAGAAAAAGATTTTTTTAACGTAAAAATTAAGCTGATGGACGTATTCGGAAAAGGAGCTGGGCAAATGGATGTAAAGGAAAAGGCACTAAAATTACACGCAGATAATAGAGGGAAAATTGCAATAGAAAGTAAAGTCGCAATTAAGACGAATGAGGATCTAGCTTTGGCGTACACTCCGGGAGTGGCAGAGCCTTGTAAGGTCATTCATGAGCAGCCAGAAGCGGTATATGAGTACACCGCTAAGGGGAATTTAGTTGCGGTGGTTTCTGATGGCTCTGCTGTTTTAGGACTGGGAAATATTGGACCAGAAGCGGCGATTCCAGTGATGGAAGGCAAAGCGATCTTGTTTAAAGAATTTGCCAATATTGATACAATGCCACTTTGCTTGGCTACTCAAGAGACAACTGAAATTATTAAGACGGTTCAATACCTAGCACCAACTTTTGGTGGCATTAATCTGGAGGATATTTCTTCCCCTCGCTGTTTTGAGATTGAAAAAGTGTTAGACGAAACCTTAGATATCCCGATTTTTCATGATGATCAACATGGAACGGCGGTGGTAGTAGCTGCGGGGATTATTAATGGGTTAAAGCTAACTCAGAAAAAAATAGGTGAAATTAAAGTTGTTTTAAATGGCCCTGGTGCTGCTGGGACTGCGATTATCAAGATGCTGTTGGCGATGGGGGTTCAGCATGCGCTAATCTGTGATGAGCATGGGATTTTAGCAGTTGACCGCTCTGCAGGCTTAGATGCTCACAAATGTGAACTTGCTCAATTAACTAATCCTGAGGGGATTCAAGGTGATTTGACTTCAGCGCTTCAAGGAGCAGATGTATTTATTGGCGTCTCAGTAGCTAATGTGTTAGCACCAGAGATGATTCAGCAGATGGCAGCTGATCCCTTGGTTTTTGCGATGGCTAATCCAGTGCCAGAAATTATGTATGAGGCTGCTAAAGCTGCAGGAGTTAAAGTGATGGGCACGGGGCGCTCAGATTTTCCTAATCAGATTAATAATGTCCTCGCTTTTCCAGGAATTTTCAGAGGAGCGCTAGATGTCCGAGCTACAACCATTAATAATGAAATGAAAATTGCTGCAGCAGAAGGAATCGCTGCGTTAATTAGAGAAGATGAACTGCGAGAGGATTATATTATTCCAAGTCCGTTTGATAAACGAGTGGTGGAGCAAGTCGCTAACTATGTGAAACGAGCGGCTGTGAAAACTGGGGTCAATCGTTTACCCTTTCAGGAGGGAAATTAATGGCGAATTATCGAATAGAAGCTGATTCAATGGGAGAAGTACGTGTCCCCAGTGACGCTTTATGGGGTGCCCAAACTCAGCGTAGTTTGGAAAATTTTGCGATTGGCCAAGAAAAAATGCCATCTGCCTTGATTAGAGGCTTGATCATGCTAAAAAAAGCTTGTGCTCAAGCTAATGCTCATGAAGGGAAACTCACGACTAAACAAACTCAGACGATTAGTTATGCCTGTGAGCAGTTGTTGGCCGATGAAGATTTTGAGCGCCATTTTCCACTGTGCTTATGGCAAACTGGCAGTGGCACGCAAACCAATATGAATGTTAATGAAGTGATTGCTAATTTGGCCAATCGTGGGACAGAGGAAGAGATCCATCCTAACGACCATGTGAATATGTCTCAAAGCTCTAATGATATCTTTCCAACAGCCATGCATCTTGCAGGCTATCATGCTCTGTATCAACAATTAATTCCTGAATTAAGAGCGTGGTTAGCAGTATTAGCTGAGATGGAAGTAGCCTACAAAGAAGTGTTAAAAATTGGTCGGACTCATCTTCAAGATGCCACACCTTTAACCTTTGGACAGGAGATTAGTGGCTGGAGGGGAATGATTGAACGAAGTCTCAAAGCTCTTGAAGAAAGTAGTCAAAGCTTGTTGCCCTTAGCAATTGGTGGGACGGCAGTTGGGACAGGAATTAATGCCTCAGAAAGCTTTGGTGAGACCGTTAGCCGGCTGCTTGCAGAGGCTTATGGATATGACTTTGTTAGCGACCCGAACAAATTTTTCGCTCTGACAAGTCACCAACCACTTTCCTATGTTCATGGTGCTTTACGTAGCTTAGCCAGTGATTTGATGAAAATTGCCAACGATATTCGCTGGCTAGCAAGCGGCCCTCGCTGTGGGATTGGTGAAATTACGATTCCGAGTAACGAACCAGGCAGCTCGATTATGCCGGGCAAAGTTAACCCGACTCAGGCAGAGGCTTTGACGATGATTGTTGCACAAGTTATGGGCAATGACACGACGATTCAAGTAGCTGCCAGTCAAGGGAACTTTGAACTGAATGTCTTTAAACCAGTCATTATTTCTAATTATCTACAAACGGTTCAGCTTTTAGCAGAGGGGATGACATCCTTTAGAGAGAATTGTCTTGTGGGCTTAAAACCGAAAGAAGAGACAATGGATCAACTGTTGCGGGACTCGCTGATGCTTGTGACGGCTCTGAGCCCTCATATTGGTTATGAGAAAAGTGCGGAAATTGCTAAGAAAGCTGCAACAGAGACGTTGACCTTAAGTCAGGCGACTCTAGCTTTAGGTTATGCGACAGAAAAAGAATTAGTGCTATGGCTAGACCCTCGTAAAATGTTATAGATACAAAAAAACACTGAGCGATCACGACAAGTAGTTACTCATCGTGGTGACTCAGTGTTTTACCCTATAATACATTAAAATCTGTTCTGTTAGACTTCGACTGTTAAAGCTTCTTCTGATGCTTTAACGGCCCTTTCTGTTACGTCAGAGATCTTTTTAACAGCATCCATGTTAGTAATGACAACCACAACAGTTGAGGTTGTATCAGTTTTAGCAAGTTCTTCTAAATCCATGTTCGCCAATTTGGTTTCAGGCGTTACTTCTTGACCTTCAGAAACGAAAATCTCAAAAGGCGCCCCTTTTAATTCCACTGTATCAATTCCCATGTGGACTAAAATTTCTAAGCCACTATCAGTGGTCATTGTAATGGCATGTTTAGTTGGAAACACACTAACAATTTTCCCTTTAACTGGTGCGTAGATTTCAGAAGAAGTTGGTTGAACAGCATAGCCATCGCCTAACATTTTTTCTGAAAAGACATTGTCTTCTACTTTGTTGATCGGAATTAAATTTCCTTCTGCAACCGTATGAAAGGTTGTTTTGTTATCTTTTTTTAAGAATTTAAACATGCGACGTTCCTCCGATAATTTATAAAATTGTAAAGTCCATTATACCATAGAATTTATATGTGGAAAGTATTTATATAACAAGATATATATAGCTAGCTTACTTTTTCAGCTTACTCATCTCATCAGCGACAAATTGGACTTCTGTTCCGACGATGACTTGAATATTTTGATCGTCGATTTTTTTCACGCCAGGTACATTAGTAGACTTGATTTTAGCTTCATCTACTTTGTCCATGTCTTTTACGACAAGACGCAGGCGAGTGGTACAGTTATCGATAGACACCACGTTATCGTTGCCACCTAGGCCATCAAAGATCCGAGTTGCCATAGCAGTGAATTTGTTCCCACCTTCAGTAACTTGCTCTTCGATTTCTTCTTCAAGCGTTGTTTCTTCACGACCAGGTGTTAACAAGTTAAATTTCTTGATTGCAAAGTCAAAGGTAAAGAAGTAAAGTGCTGCCATAACCAATCCTTGGATAATCAGCATGTATGGTTGATTAGCAATTGGGTTACGCAAGCTTAACACAAAGTCGACAAGTCCAGCACTGAAAGCAAAACCAGCTGTCCAGTGGAAGAACGCAGAGATAAATAGTGAAATACCTGTTAAAATTGCATGTAAGACATATAAAGGCCATGCAACGAACATGAATGAAAATTCTAATGGTTCAGTAATTCCAGTAAAGAAAGCGGCAAAGCCAGCAGCAATCATTAATGACGCTGTTGCTTTTTTCTTTTCTGGGCGTGCGTTACGGTAAATAGCGTAACCACCGGCTGGTAAACCAAACATCATCATTGGGAAGAACCCACCTTGGTACATCCCAGTAATTCCTTTTTCGCCTGCACCAGATAAGAAGTTACCAATATCATTAATACCAGCCACGTCAAACCAGAAAACAGAGTTCAAGGCATGGTGTAAACCAGTTGGAATTAGTAGACGGTTGAAGAACCCGTACAAACCAGCACCTACAGCACCTAAGCTAGAAATTGCTGTACCAAATGAAACCAATCCAGCGTAAACAACTGGCCAAATAAATAGAAGTAATACTGACACAACTAGCATAGCAAGTGATGTCATGATTGGGACAAGACGTTTCCCACTAAAGAACGAAAGCGCCATTGGCAATTGAACTTGGCTGAAACGATTGTACATAGCCGCTGCAATTAACCCAGATAAAATCCCGATAAAGGCATTATCAATTTTGCTAAACGCGACGTTTACTTCTTCAACTGGAATACCCTTCATAGCCCCAACAGCTCCAGTTGCTAAAAGAGTTGTTACCACTAAGAAAGCGACCAATCCACTAAGTGCAGCTGCTCCGTCTTTGTCCTTCGACATGCCCAAAGCAAGCCCAACAGCAAATAAAATTGGCAAGTGGTCAATAATCGCGCCACCCGCTTTAACTAGGAACACAGAAATAAAATTAGGATCTCCCATACCAGTCATAACATTTGGATCAATCCAATACCCAATCCCCATCAAAATCGCCGCAGCAGGTAAAACTGCTACTGGAAGCATTAACGATCTTCCCATTCTTTGTAAGTATGTTTTCAAACTACTTACCTCCTCTAATAAATTTTTATATGTCAAGCTCTCCATATGAAATAAATAAAAATAAGGTCAATCAAGAGCTGAATATACCTAATTTAGTTAGGGTTGCGTTTAAGTTGATCAGATAAGCGCTCGATATGCAAAGTGATATAACCTAACTCCTCTCCTGGGATGGTTAAGCCATAGTCAACTCGGGTCATTCGGGCGACCTTCTCGGCAACCGCATAACTGTGTTGATACTTCGTTTTAACTAATTGAAACACATCGTCATCCATCGAATGAAATTTACTTTGGTAAACCCGTTCCACAACGTAACGCAGATGGATAACTAAGCGGGAATAATTAAGTCCCATACTCATTTTTGTAAAATCGACATCAAGCTCCTCAGCGATTGTTGTAATCATGGCTGAGATGATGGTTACTTCACGGATACTTTTGTTGGTAGTAGCTTGACCAGAACTAGCACTGTGGAAATGAATGGCAATATAAGCCGCTTCATCAATCGAAAAATCCAGCTCAAATTTTTCGCGTAAATAGGTAATCGCCCATTCCGCTGCTCGAAATTCCTCAGGATAGAGAATCTGAATTTCATTTAGCAATTTATTTTGAATGACGATACCATCACGAATACGATCAATGGCGAAGGCGATATGATCTGCTAAAATCGAATGGATGTGCTCATTAAACTTTGTTTTCAACATCTCCTCAGCCGTATCAATAATTTCTTCAGAGGCGATGAAAAATTCTGGGTCAATGCTTTGTAGCACTTGCTCCATCTTACTTTTAGTTTCAGTCGCAACGTATTCTCGTTCAATTAAATTTTTCGGGACGATGTCGTTCTGCTTCTTACTAAAGCCAATACCTTTCCCAGTAACGATCTTATCTTGACCTTTATCTGAGACCAACACGGCGTTTTGATTAAATACTTTAATTATTTTCATCTTTCTCTCCCTGTCTCATTAAAAATAGGCATGGAAAAAGATGGCGCAAGTATTCACGCGTATCCTTTTTCCATGCCTAGTATGATCTAGTCACATGAATGAGTTATTCAATTTCATATCTATCATACATGCTCTTCTAAAAAAACGCAACCAAAAAGCTTAAATAATTATTAAAGGGACGTAAATAAGAAGAATTTACCTTTGTGTGACACTTATCCGAGACCTGATAATAAACTGTGGATAACCGACGGTTTTAAACAACGGATTGTGGATAACTCTGTGGATATGTGTATAAGTCGAAAGTTTGTTCGCCGAACAGAGACCGAAAATCTGTTCTAAATACCGGCGGTTAAAATGATTAGCCCCTTTTCCACAGAAAAATCATTTTTTTCGTAAAAGTACTGTGAGGGGAAGTTTTTCTCAGTATTTAGCATGATTGCTGAGTGATTGGCTAGACGGCATTCTTGTTTAATATGTGACATTAACTTAGTGCCCACACCTTGACGATGACAGTCAGTATCTACAAAAAAATCATCAATATAGTACTCCATTCCCCCAATCCAAGGTTTAGAAAAGCCGATACTTGCACCGACAATTTTTGTTCCCCTCTTAGCGACATATCCAATAAAATAATTGTTAATAAGATGGTTGTGGAAAAACTCAGAAATAGGTTGTGATGATTCCCAAGATTCATTCCAAGGCTCTTGTGCATAAACTTTTTGATACAGTGCCACCGTTTCTGGAATCATCGTGTCATCAAAGGGGAAAATTTCAATTAAGGTCATTTTTATTCGCTCATTTCTTTTGATAGTATGTCATAATAGTACCATAAGATAAGAAAACGATTATTAAAAAGTGAGTGGAAGGGTGTTATAGGATGAAACAAAGAGGATATAAAAAATGGCTATGGCTAGTTGGATTAGCCGCAGTTTTATTAGTGGGATGTAGTAAGCCGGCTGAAACCGTCAGCTCAACAAGTAGCCAAGAGACGACGGCTTCAACAAGTCAGCAAGTGGAAGAAATCGTTGTTGATTGGCCTTTTTATGAAATAAAAAAAGACACTAAAGTAGTGGGACATATACTCGGCACGATGCACATCGGTAAGAAAGAGATGTACCCATTTCCAGCTGAAATCTTAGAGCCTCTTAAAAAGAGCTCGTTATTGTTAACAGAGATTAAGATGTCAGAGTTGGAAACACCAGATCAGGAGTTGTTGATGACAGCCATTCAGGGAGACAAACCGATCACAGAGGGAATGAATGAGGAAAGCTTAAAACTTTTCAGAAAACGACTAAAAGAATATAAATTTGAAGAAGAGCAAATTAAGATGTTAAATCGCTTTGGGATTGATCAATTTCTTCAAACTAAATATATTTCCCCGATAGCCACGACTTATGGAGTAGAGATGCAGTTGTACGGTAAGGCTCGAAATAGTGATACGATAAAAAATGAAGGCTTTGAGACAGTTGCGGAGCAGTATGATTTGTTGCTAGAGGCGTATAAAGAGCCCGCAGATGTCAATGAATGGGTGGCATTGATTCCATCTTTGGAAGAAGGTAAAGCGTCTACTGTTGAATTATTAGAGGACTATATCGCTGGGGATGTCTTTAAATACTTTGAAAAGGAAGAGACTGAGGGAGCGATGAGTGCGATTCAACAAGAGTTACTTATCAATCGGCGGAATGCCAATTGGCTAAAGGTTTTACCGGCATACCTAGAAAAAGAACAGGGTGTTTTTGTGGCAGTTGGAGCAGGTCATCTGCCATCGGATAAAGGCGTCTTGAAGTTATTAGAGGAAGCGGGCTATCAGACAGAGAAGGTCTCTTTTAAGTAGTAGCGGATCTGTGATATATTGGTTAAAAATTGAGAGAGAGGCTAGTCTTTTCTTGGGGAAGCATGGTAGAATATAACGAGGTTAAAATTGAAAGGACTAGTGTCGTGAATAAAGAAAAAATTATGGCAGATTTGCCAACAATCAAGATGTTGTTTGACGAACCACTGACTAATTACACCTTTACCAAAACTGGCGGACCAGTAGATGTTTTATTATTTCCGAAAACAAAGGAAGAAGTTAAAGTAATTGTGGATTATTGTACAGCTGAATCTCATCCGTGGTTAGTTTTAGGAAATGCGAGTAATTTGATCGTTCGTGAGGGCGGTATCGCTGGATTCGTCTTAATGCTGACGGAGATGAATCAACTGGCGGTTGAAGGGCAAACGATTGTTGTCGATGCAGGGGCTAAATTGATCGATACGACTTATTTTGCTTTAGAGCACGAGCTGACAGGCTTGGAATTTGCCTGTGGGATCCCTGGCAGCATTGGCGGAGCCATTTATATGAATGCTGGTGCCTATGGCGGGGAAATTGTGGATGTTTTTGAGTCTGTGGACGTGATTTGGGAAGACGGTCGCTTTGAGCGGTTAACGAAGGATCAGATGGACTTTTCTTATCGCCATAGTTTGATGCAGACACGTAAAGGAATTGTCTTGACCGTTAGATTTGCTTTAGAGACAGGAAATAAAGAAGAAATTTCAGCGAAAATGAAGGAACTGACAGCTTTGAGAGAAGCTAAGCAGCCATTAGAATATCCATCATGTGGCAGTGTCTTTAAACGTCCCGAGGGGCATTTTACAGGACAGTTGATTCAAGAAGCGGAGTTGCAAGGCTTAATCTGGGGCGGTGCTCAAATCTCAACGAAGCACGCTGGATTTATTGTGAATATCGACCATGCGACTGCAACTGATTATGTGGAATTAATTAAGTATATTCAAAAGGTTATTTTTGAGAAATTTCAAGTTAAATTGGAAACAGAAGTACGGATTATTGGTCGTGAAAAGGCGTAAATAAAAAAAGATGAGGGGGAGCTGTGATCACGTCACAGCTCCCCCTCATCTTTTTTATAACTCTTTGAAGTTGATAAGTTCAATTCCAAGGCGGGCAATTTCCGCTTTGGTTTTTGCTGAGTTAAGCACCTCAACTTCTGTGATGCGTTCATTTAAGTAAGAGGTCCGCTTCAAAAGTTCAGGATCTAAGTAGGCAGGATGGCACATGATTTCCCAAATCTCATCCGTCCCTGTAGGCAGAGTTTCAAAGAAGTCGGTTGCTACTTTTTCTTCATAAAATTCACTAGAAAAATAATCAGCGCGCTTTAGCCCTTTAAGATGAGTGGCCACATCGGCGATGTCTCCCCAGCATGGATGAAATCGGACTGCTAAGCCGTAGTCATGAGCCAATTGAGCAAAAATTGGAAAGACTAGAGGTAGCATGTGTAGATGGTGATGGGAATCAAGGTGGCTCGGCTGAACACCATGCTTAATAGCTGTATCAATCTGATTTTTCCACTCAGCGTAGATTTCATCTGTTGGAACACTTGTGGCTTCAAGCCAATAACTATAGGGCCTAAAGTCGCCATTTTCTTGAATCAGATTCGACACCTGAGCTGTAGCCAATGTAGGACGCCCTAAGTCGATCGTAAGATGAATGCCAATGTCGAGTGTAGGATTTTCCTTCGCAAGCTCAAAAGCATGGTGAGCACCTGGCATTGTTGTTAAAAGGGTAGTCGCTGTAATAATCCCATCTTTAAAACTGTCAACAATTCCGTGGTTAACTCCTTTTGAATAGCCGAAATCGTCGGCATTAACGATTAATTTCATGTGTATGACTCCTTCTTTTTATTAGTTAAACCCGCGTTTCAGGGGTCAATTTAGTTGCGGCAAATAATGCCCGAACTATTAATGGTGTGATGATGATTGCTGCAATAATTTCAGGAATGCCATTAGTTCCAACAACTACCAGTAAAACCGAAAGCAGTCCTGCTGAGGTCGTGCCGTAAGCTTCGGCGACAGGCCCTGTATAAAGAAGCCCCATCAATCCGAGAACTAGGACGGTGTTCGTTAAGGTAGCAAGTGCTGCGGCGATGATTGTTGGCAAGTAAAATTGCTTGGTGCGTTTATAAAGAACAGTAAAGACAGCTCCTGCGACAAGCCCAACGAGAACCCGTGGTAAAACAGAAACGATGGGATTTGTAAAAATTAATGTGTCTATTGGAGTTGTTGGAGCAGTCCACGCCCGAATCATAGTCATAACACCCCAGATTAACCCAATAAACATGCCGTCCTTCGTTCCTAAGGTAATGGCCGCAACAATCACGGTAATATGGATGATTGTCAGGCTAGTTGCTAGTAGCGGAATATACCCTAAAAAAGGAATCATGGATTGCACGATAATGATTGCGATTAGCACCCCTCTGATTGTGAGACGATAGGCTTTGCTTTTAGTATCTGTCATTGTTTCTCCCCATTTCTTACTGCGTCAAAGTATTGTTTATATAATATGAAGATAGTGGCCTAAAGTCAAGTTAAAAAACCGTTCAGTTAAGGCTTATTGCGGTGTTAGTCTAACAAGGTTACGTCCTGTCATAGTTCCAGCTAGAAGCTGCTCAAACGCTTGAGGTAACTCAATTAGGGACAGTTCATTTTTGGCAAATTGTTCAACATTAGCTGGCATCATATCCGTTGCTAAACGATTCCACATATAGAGACGACGTTCGTTAGAGATGTTGACAGAATCAATTCCCAAGATATTGATACCGCGTAAAATATAAGGAAGAACAGTAGACGAAAAAGTAATCCCACCAGCGTTGCCACAAAGGGAAATACTGCCGTCGTAGGCAATTTGTGGAATAATCGCTTCTAGCTGATGCCCACCTACAGTATCTAAAACATAATGATAAGTTTGCTTCATTAAAGGGCGTGGTTTTTCTGGTGAAAGTTCGTCAGCAGTTACGACATGCTTGACTCCCAGCTCAGAAAAATAAGCAGCTGATTGTTCTTTTTTGCGAGATAGAGCGGTTATGTTGTGATAGCCAAGATTTTTTAAAATACCAATAGCTAGACTGCCAACGCCCCCAGAAGCTCCTGTTACTAGAATTTCGGCGTCTTTCTTTTGCCGAAGTCCTTGTTTTTCAAGGGCATTGACTGATAAAGCAGCTGTTAGACCGGCAGTTCCGAAAATCATCGCAGTTTTCATGCTTAGATCGGCTGGAAGTGGAATCACCCAACTCGAAGGAACACGTGCCATTTCACTATAGCCTCCAGAATGGCTTACACCAAGACCGTAGCCGGTTACAAGGACCTCTTGACCAATTTTAAAAGCCGATTCACCTGGGTCAATAATTGTGCCACTTAAATCAATTCCAGGGATAATCGGGTAATTGCGAACAACTCCCGATTTCTCTTGCGTTGCTAAAGCGTCCTTGAAGTTGACGCTAGAGTAGGCGACACGGATGATGACATCGCCAGCTGACAATTCGTCGATCACCGTTTCACGGCAATATGGGACGAGTGTTTCTGCAGTTTCTTTTTCTAACCATAGGGCAGTAAATTTTTCCATAATTAGGCTCCTTTAGCAAAAAGGTGGAAGAAAAATCAGGTGTCTCTCACCCTTGCTTGCTAGTTTTATTTGACATACTTTCAGTATAGGTAAGATAGTAAAAAAAAGCGACTAAATCTCGTTATTTTTCTTGAAATTTCTGGCAGATGGCTGTATACTAGCTCTTGTTTGTAAACATAAAGTTTACTTATACAACACTTTTATCTTTTGAGTTTACTTATACTATACTTACGAAAGAGGTTCAACATGGATATCGGCAGTAAAATTAAAAATTTACGGATACAAAAAAATTTAACCCAAGAAGAATTAGGTGAGCGCACAGATCTTACTAAAGGCTATATTAGTCAGTTGGAACGCAATCTCAGCTCACCTTCAATGGATTCTTTTTTCAATATATTAGAAGTATTAGGTACGACCCCTCGTGATTTTTTTAACGAAGAGGCTAAGGATCAGAAGGTTGTCTATGATGACAGCGAGCGAACTATTTATTACGATGAGGAAAAGCATTACCAAGTCGAATGGTTAGTTCCCGATTCCAATGAGAATGACATGGAGCCGATTTTTTTAACTTTAGAAAGTAAAGGGGAATTTAAGGAATTTGCTCCCTCATTATCGGATACCTTTGCCTATGTGCTAGAGGGTGAAGTCTGTGTAGAAATTGGTTTACGTCGTTATTTTGCTAAAAAAGGCGAAACCATCTATTACCGGGCAACCGATAGCCACCAAATAAAAAACAATGCCCCTGAGCAGAGTCGCTTGCTCATCGTAGCAACAGATTCGTATTTATAGCACAGTGATGAACTGACTGTCAAGAGGTGAGATAGTAGAGGACAACGGTCCCCATTAAGTAAAAGGAGTGGAAAAAATGGCACAACATATTATTACTTTTGATAATGTAAAAAAGACATACGATGATACGGTGGTCTTAAAAAATGTTAGTTTTGAAATTGAACAAGGAAAGTTTTACACCTTGCTTGGACCATCGGGTTGTGGCAAAACTACTATCTTACGTCTGATTGCTGGATTTATTGAGGCGGATCAAGGGGATATTCGCTTAGAGGGAGAGCGAGTAAATGATATTCCAGCGAATAAGCGGAAGGTCAACACGGTATTTCAGGATTACGCGCTATTTCCGCATTTAAACGTTTTTGATAATGTGGCGTTTGGCTTAACGATTAAAAAAATGCCTAAAAAGGAAATTGAAGCTAAGGTTAAAGAGGTTTTACGGATGGTTCAGCTATCTGGCTTTGAAGACCGTGAAATTAGTGAGATGTCTGGAGGTCAGCGTCAGCGTGTGGCTATCGCTCGGGCACTTGCCAATGAGCCAGAGGTTTTACTTTTAGATGAGCCTTTGTCAGCTTTGGATTTGAAATTACGAACGGATATGCAGTATGAGCTACGTGAATTGCAGCAACGTTTAGGGATTACCTTTATTTTTGTTACTCATGATCAGGAAGAGGCCTTGGCAATGAGTGATGAGATTTTTGTTATTAATAAGGGAGAAATCGTTCAAAGTGGTACCCCTGTTGATATTTATGATGAGCCGATTAATCGATTTGTGGCCGATTTTATTGGGGAAAGTAACATTGTTGACGGCTTGATGGTAGAGGATAACTTGGTTCAGTTTGTTGGGCATCAGTTTGAATGTGTTGATGGTGGTATGCGTCCTAATGAGTCGATTGAAGTCATGATTCGACCTGAGGATATGGCGATTACGTCGGTGGAACAAGGGAAATTGAAGGTCAAGGTAGACAGTCAGCTTTTTCGCGGTGTCCATTATGAGATTGTGGGCTATGATTCTGAGGGCAATGAGTGGGTCGTTCATTCTACTCGGAAAGCGAAGGAAGGGACAGAGGTTGGTTTATTTTTTGAGCCAGCAGATATCCACGTCATGCGCTTCAACGAGTCAGAGGAAGACTTTGATGCCCGTCTAGAAAGCTACGAAGAGGAGGTGTAAATCAATCATGACATCAACTAGAAGGATTTATTCGATTCCTTATGTTTTGTGGCTAGGCTTGTTTGTCATAGCGCCTGTCATGCTAATTATCTATCAATCATTTAAAGGGATTGATGGTAACTATACGTTGGAGAATTACCGGATTTATTTTTCATCAGCCACCTACTTAATGATGACACTCAACTCGGTTTTGTACGCCTTTATTATCACCTTGATTGTTTTGCTGATTAGTTACCCAGCAGCTTATTTTTTGAACCAATTAAAGCATAAGCAGTTGTGGTTGATGCTGATTATTTTGCCGACATGGGTGAATTTATTATTGAAGGCTTATGCGTTTATTGGGATATTTAGCGCCCACGGCAGCATTAATCATTTTTTAGAGTTTGTTGGTATTGGCGGGAAGCAGATTCTTTTTACAGACTTTAGTTTTATTTTTGTGGCTGCTTATATTGAGATTCCTTTTATGATTATGCCGATTTTTAATGCGTTAGAGGAAATGAATCCATCGCTGATCAGCGCTAGTAGAGATTTAGGCGCTAACTCGTTTGAGACCTTTCGAAGAGTAATTTTTCCATTATCGATGAATGGGGTAAAAAGTGGTGTGCAAGCAGTATTTATCCCATCTTTGAGTTTATTTATGCTGACACGTTTGATTGGGGGCAATCGGGTGATTACCTTGGGAACAGCGATTGAGGAACATTTTTTAGTGACGCAAAATTGGGGGATGGGCTCGACTATAGGAGTTATTCTAATTATTGCGATGGTGTTAATTATGCTACTGACAGGTGAGAAGAAAAAGAGAGGACGAGCAAAATGAAAAAAACAGCGGTTTGGTCCCGTATTTATTTGGTAATGGTATTTGTTTTGCTGTATGTACCGATCTTTTATCTGATTTTTTATTCTTTTAATGCTGGGGGTAGTATGACGAGCTTCACAGGCTTTACTTTAGAGCATTATCAAGCCGTGTTTGAGGATAAACGCTTGATTGGGATTGTGATTAATACCTTTATGTTAGCTTTTTTATCAGCGTTGATTGCGACGACAATCGGTACCTTCGGGGCGATGATGATTTACTATACTCGTAAACGAAAGAGTCGCAACGCGTTGATGAGCTTGAATAATATTTTGATGGTGTCACCAGATGTTATTATTGGTGCTAGCTTCCTAATTTTTTTTACGGTGCTTGGGTTGAGTTTGGGCTTTTCATCAGTCTTACTGTCCCATGTGGCATTCAGTATTCCGATAGTTGTGTTAATGGTCTTGCCTAAGCTAAAGGAAATGAATGACTCGATGATTGATGCTGCTCGGGATTTAGGGGCAAACAATTGGACGGTTATTCGTAAAGTTATCTTGCCTTTTATTACACCGGGAATTATTGCGGGGTATTTTATGGCATTCACTTATTCTCTTGATGACTTCGCTGTGACCTTTTTTGTGACGGGGAACGGTTTTTCTACCTTATCAGTAGAAATTTATTCGCGAGCTCGTCAAGGAGTAAGCTTAGAAATCAATGCTCTAAGTGCGCTACTATTTTTATTCTCGCTCTTCTTAGTGATTGGTTATTATTTTATCAGCCAAGGAAATTTATCAAAGGGGCAGAAGCGAAATCGCAAAGAGCATGAGGCGGTGAGCGGGCTATGAGAAAGTTGAAACCATTGCTAGTGGGAATTTTGGCGATTGTGGTGATCCTGTTTATTGCCAACCGTCAGTTGGAAAAGGCACAAGGCTTTTCTGGTACGAACACACTAACGATTTATAACTGGGGAGACTACATTGATCCAGAGCTACTGAAAAAATTTGAAAAAGAAACCGGCTATAAAGTGAGCTATGAAACCTTTGATTCCAATGAAGCCATGTTTACCAAGATTCAACAAGGTGGTACCGCCTATGATTTAACGATTCCAAGTGAATATATGATTCAAAAAATGATGAAGGAAGAAATGCTAGTTAAACTGGATTATCATAAAATTAAAGGGATTAACAACCTTGATCCACGCTTTTTGGATAAGGAATTTGATCCCGGTAATCAGTATTCAATCCCTTATTTTTGGGGGACTCTTGGTATCATTTATAACGATAAATTTGTTGGAAAAGAGGCCATTAAAGAGTGGGATGATTTGTGGCAGCCAGCGTTAAAAAATAATTTGATGCTGATTGATGGGGCTCGAGAGGTTATTGGTTTAGCATTAAACAGTAACAATCAATCACTAAACAGTCGAGACTTAGAACAATTGGCAGCAGCAGGGAATAAGCTAAAGGGATTAACACCAAACGTTAAGGCGATTGTGGCAGATGAAATTAAAATGTATATGATCAATGAAGAAAGTGCCGCAGCAGTTTCTTTTTCAGGGGAAGCAGCCGAGATGCTGGCTAATAACGATCATTTGCATTACGTTATTCCGAGTCAAGGAACAAATTTGTGGTTTGATAACATTGTTATTCCTAAAACAGCCAAAAATGTTGAGGGTGCCTATGCGTTTATCAATTTCATGTTAGAGCCAGACAATGCAGCTCAAAATGCGGCTTATATTGGGTATTCCACGCCCAATAAAGAAGCGATGGCGCTGTTGCCAAAGGAGATCACAGAGGACGAGCAATTTTATCCGAGTGATGAGACGATGGCGAATTTGGAAGTTTATGAAGATTTAGGCCCAGAGTTTTTAGGGATTTATAATGATTTGTTTTTAGAATTTAAGATGCATCGTAAATGAAAGAGATGTGAAGTTTTATAAATTATTCCAGTAGCAAGAAAAAAATTCATTATACAAACTTGGCAGGGATTGTAGAAAATGATGTGTATTATTTAGTGAAGAAAGCCTAACTTTTTATCAAATATTTTATGCTGAGACGCCTTGCGTAAAGGCGTCTTTTTGTCGAGTTTAAAATTCGATAAAAAATGCAGTCCCGCCAATTTTATAAGCTTTCTTATATCGGAGAGGCCGTATAAAAAACAGAGCATGTCAGTTTTATAGCGTACGCAGTTTTGAAACAGCTAAAAAAGATTGAACCAAACGATACAACTTTGATTATTTAACTTTTTCAGCAGCTTCCTCCCTTGGGGGTGGACTATTTGGTATAATTGAGATCAGTTACTATTTTATTTGGTCGTATAATTGATTCATTAAAGAAATGGTTGTTTCTTTCTTCTCTTCAATATTATCAAAATGATTCATCAAAGGTAGATTTTTAATAATATTAATGACATCTGTATATTCTTGAATTTTGTTATTCAACTCAGTTATTTTATTGTTAAAAAATAATTGTGCATCATAAATTGTTTCCTTATCTTGATTTTCTTTTAAGTAATTATTGAAGATATTTTTTATTTCATCAACAGTGAAACCATATTTTCTCATTATGATTGCAAATTTTAAAATTTGCATATCAACATCTGTATAATAACGATACCCGTTGTTGCCACGTGCAGGTGTTATCAAACCATTTCGTTCATAATAATGTAAGGTTGAAATTGGCAAATTTAATCTCTCACTTACTTGTTTGATTTTATACATCTAGCCATCTCCTTTTAACGTTTAATTTATTAGCTCTATTATGTCGTTATTATTCAGTGTTGGATAATGGTACCTTATCTCTTGTTGTTTCTTATGACTCATAGTTGCTGTACATTCATCAGCTATGAAACACTGAATACCTTGTTCATACAAAGAATCAAACGTTTCTTTGACACAATGATCTGTAGTAAATCCACAAATCAACACACGTTCAATTTTATTTGTTTTTAAAATTTCCAATAAATTACTATCTATACAGGCATCATAACTACTCCTCCCGCTTACGATGATATCATTTGGGCTAGCGATTCCACTTGTTATGTCACTTTTCCATGTATTAGCAGTTAGCTGTTTGAATAATCTGGCAGGAAATGGCGCTTTTTGGTAACGATATTTATCTTTCTTATCTAGAATTAAAGGAGCATGCACAATGGGAATATTTTCTTTTCTACATTCTGCTAGCAACGAGAGGGTCTTTTTAAGAACGTCACGTTGATTATACTCTTTTTTAATCAGTTGATAAAAGAACCCTTTAGTTGTCCAGCTATTTTGGTATTCAATTGTTAAAATTGCCGTTTTTTTAGGTTCCGTACTTGGATTTGTAAATCCTTTTTCAATAAATGAAAATACTTTATCAGGTTCCTTTTCCACTACATGGTAAGAATCAAAACGTTCTCCTTTTAATAATATAAATTGCTTATAGCTATTTATAACTGAAAAGACTTTTTTTATATCAGCTACATTCGCAATCATGTCTGATTCTGAATTGATAATTAGTAATGGGGATGTTACTTTTGAAGCTTCTTTTGTAGGATTAATTGTTATATTTGGATTAAAACCAATGATATCCTCAGTTGCTTTTGATAGACTTGGAATAAGCCATTGCGGGAGTTTAGTGAAATATTTTAAACTATTTGGAAACATTTTAGCGTACCAATAAAGATTAGAAAGAATACCTACTATTTCTACATTTGCAATTTTTTCTAGTTTTTCAATTGCAATTAACGTGGCATTGGCACCGGATGAGAAGCCAAGTAACACAAATTGATTTAATTGATTATTTTGTGATGAGACTTTATTTTCTCTTATCCAGTGAAAAGCCGCTTGAATATCTAAAGCCTCTTTTTTTCCAAAATAAGTGAGATGGCCTTCACTTTCACCACATGCACGGTGATCAAAGACTAAAACATTGTATCCTTCTTTGATAAATAGTTGGATACTTGGTACCATATCAATGATATCATCTTTCCCACTTTCCTCCCAACCATATCTATTAGATCCAAAACTATGTGAGATTAATACCGTACGATCATTGGTTCCTTGATACCAACTGCCGATAATCTTAATATTATCTTCTGTTTGAAACGAGACTTCTTCTCCTTTTGATATTCTTCCTTTTAAAATTGTATCACAACTAATTCTTTGTGGAATTAGTGTTTGTTCCACATTTTTTCTCAATATTCTTGATAGCATACGTAACATCACTCCTATATATTTTAAACTAACTAAATCTTATCACTCAACCTAAGTTTAGAGTCAAGTGCTAGTTGGTAGTTAAACTCACTAGTGTTGCGATAAGATAAATAATGAAAAAAATTAATTTTCTGATTTTAATATCTTCTATAAAATTAACAAAACAGCCAATACATACGTAACAGATGCCTTTTTTCAGTCATTTAGTTTTAAAACAAGTGTGACAAAGACTGGCTTCACCCAACAGTTTATCGGGCCACCCCCTAAATAGTGAAACATAGATTCTTAATTCCAGTTTAATTGTTCAGACTAAAAGGGCTGTAATTAATGTCAGAATAACTTGATTGACGGCACCCAACTTGTCTAGGGAGTAGAGCTCCTAGATGGTTAAATTTTGCTTCAAATGTGTAAAAAAAGTTAAATAGTTGCTGACTATCGAGAAGAACTAGTATAAAAATACATGAAATCCGATAGGAGAAATAGTGAGTTTGAGTTCTTCTAAGAATTATGGACTTGATTCATATTTACATAGGTTGAGTTTTTTGATTTTTTAGTCATCCACTACCATGTTATATAATCGGAGTAACTATTTAACAATCAACAATTACCATGTGATAGATTATTTTTGTATAAAGAGGCACGTCTATCCGAGAAAGATATGAGACAACCAAAGTATGGGTGGGAATCAGGTACGAGACAATGTGTCAGTACTGCTCCTTTTACTCCATAAAAAAATTCCCCTCCGCACGAAAAGTTGTGCGGAGGGGGAAGTTATATAAACGATGTTATTTAATAAAAAAAGTATTGACAGCGTTTTCGTTTAATTGTACACTGTGGGCGTTAGGAACGACCCAGACAATTACATACAAACCATTGGCTACTATCTCCGGGGTTGGCGCCCCAGAGCTAGTATGAAGCCTTGACCAATCAG
>NZ_JCAQHY010000171.1:0-122406 GCF_059621045.1 Vagococcus sp. WN80Y | reverse complement strand
TGTTTTGTCACTTTTATTTTAGCAAAGGTGTTCTTATTTTTGTACAAAAAAATAATCCAGATGCCAATCAATTTGACTGGTATCTGGATTTTTCATTGGGACTTACGTCCCAAACTCTTTTTTTTTGTTTCCCAATTTCTTTCATCGTTCGAAAATGATAAATAGGTATATTTATTTTAATTATGAACGGTTTTATTCATAAGGTTAGATTTGTTTGAATAACATAATATATTTTTATTTTTATCTTTATTTTAAATTAAAATAACGTATTTATTTTTTTGTAAATGACAGAGTTATCATTTAAATTTAATTTAAATTGAATGCAATTATGTAAATAGTTATATTTATTACGATATTAATCGTGTTTTTTTATGTTTAGCTATTTTTAACACTTGTTTTTTAAGGAATGTTTAAGAAAAATAAAAAACGGAATTTAATTTCAAAAAAAGAATGAAATTATTTCTTAAATAACGTATAATAAAATTTATGCTAAAGTTATAAGGAAATTTATAAGCTGAATATTCGAAAAGAAGCCTATTAATAAACAAACGGTTAACTCAAAATAAGTTGAAGGGGAGGAATGCGTGTGAGAAAAAAAATAGTTACATTGATGAGTGTGTGTGTCTTATTAATGACTGAATCGATGACAGTTGTTTCCGGAGCTGCAAGTGAGTCACTGACGAGTGTAACAAGTTCTGAGCAGGTTATTGAATCCAGTGAAACAACTGACTCGCTAACTGAAGACTCGCTGATTGAAACACCTGACTCTTCTTCAACTAGTGAGACAGAATCTAGCAGTGAAGAGGAACAAAATAGTTTGTCTGATACTAGCCAGCCACAGGAATTGATTACGAGTGATTCGACTGAGATGAGTGAGTCAGTGGAAGAGCCTAAACGATTATCAAAAGCTGCTCCTGTTCAAGATAGTGATGGTTTTTGGTTAGTTGATTCTGCGGCAACCTTAACGGATCTTTTAAAGGATAATTCAAAATTAACTTTTCGTTTAACGCAAGATATTGATTTAGGAACATCAGCGTTTCAGTTAAAAAATGGGGTTATTATTGACGGCGCAAACCATGTTATTACTTATAATAAAGCAGGAACTGCTGCTCGAGGTTTTTATGTCAATGAAAATAACGCGACAGTAGAAATTCGTAATACGCAATTTGGACAGCCAGGAGGTGCTGGGGCAGTTGGATATTATGGCATTGTAACAGGTTCTGGAATAAATATGACGCTTATTTTTGATACTATTTCTTATTATTCCAATAATGGTCAAATGATTTACAACCCAAATGGATCTGCCATTATGCGTGGGACAAATAAGATTATTCAGGTAGGCACAGGAGGCTATTCGCAAGAATGGGCCGAAATCAATTATGTTGAGATTCAAAACGGCCTGACGACAATTGAACATTCATCTCCAGCGGGGAGTTTAGCCTTTATCTGGTCAGCGGGAGCCGCATCAGGAAATCCGCATGCTAATACCTCACAACTGATTGTTCGTAAAAATGCTGAATTAAATGTACAGACGAATGCTAGTATGACCTATGGTACCTATGCCCCTAGTTATATTGTAGAGGAAAATGCTCGATTTAAACTTGATAAAGTTAGTTTAGCAACGGGAGGGGCAAAAAATTCATTTTTCTATAGCACCCAGAATCAAAAAGTTACCTTTGATTTTCAGAAGAATAGTCAGGTTTCCTTTGTCTTACCGGCGCCAATTAATGTCGGGTCGGTAGGTGGCGGGATGACCATAGGTGAGAATGCCAATACTTCGATTGATGTTGCTTCAGGGCTGATTTTTACGTCATCAACCTCTAGTACATTCACTTTGGATATGCAACAACCAGAGCAAGCTGTATTCAGCTCAACTGCTGCAGGAACCCTTGGCTTGAATGGCTCTACTGCAAATACTGCTAAAAACTTATCCTTTGGCGGGAGTGGGATTCAGAAAGTAGAAACGTTTAATTCGAAAACGGGAACCAATCCAGATTCAATTATTTATAAGACTTCTTCAGACTTGCGAGGGAGAGGCAGTACCTATACCAATGTTTCAAGCTCGATTGATCCTTTGACAACGAGTGAGTTGACCGCATTAGGAAGTTCTCAAAAATTAGTCTTTAGTCAAAAAGTAGATCCACCTAGTCAAGTGACTGTTTCAGCGGATCAAGTGACTGCGACTTCAGCGAGACTTCATGGGAGTTCATATAATAATGGGGGGATTGCGACAGATGTTAAGTGGTTCTTGTTCTCTTCGCAACAGGATATTAATGATATATCAAAGGCTCAGCACAGTGTCCAGTTATCAGAATTTGATAGTTTAAATACAGTTGTTGATTCGGTTTATCAATCTGATATACAGGGATTAAATCCCAATACAACATACTGGTTACAAGCAATCGTCACGAATGAAGCAGGAGAAAGTCAGCTATCAGACGCTCACACCTTTGTTACATTGCCTGCATTGTCTGATATTTCTGCTGAAGTATTAAGTGGAAGTACGGCTCTCGTTAGTGGGCAGTTGTTAGGTGATGCAGTACCCTATGGTGGAAATTATCAACAGGTTTTAGTGGAGTATAGTCCAAATGAACAGTTTTCTGGAGCCGATACAAAAATGAGCCAAGCTGAGTTATCTGGTGAAAAAAATCAATTTTTTACTACAAAGTTAACGGGGCTGGCAGAAGGAACGACTTACTATGTGAGGCTTAAGGTTACAGGTGAATCTGGTCAAGAGGTGATCTTAGCAGAAACGCCCCTAACTGAATTTACAACTATTGTTGAGATTATTAATGTGGAAGTACCAATAGAAATGGCCTTTCAAACAGATAATAATGATCTTGGTACAAGTCAAGCAGGCCAGATTCATTCTGCTGATTATCAGCTAGTTAATAATGGAAATGTCGCGACGGAGCTGTCTTTAGTGGGCTTAGATAAAGAAAATCAAGCAGCAAATGAGTTACTTTTGCGATCCGATTTGTTAGGTCAAGCTGATTCGGATCAGCTAGCTCTTCAATTAATTGTGGGGAGGAATCAAGCAACGCCTTCATTTATTACCAGTGATTTAGCAACAGCGCCACTTTCATTAGGTATTCTGGATACTGGTGCAAATAAGCAAGAGACGATTCGTTTTAGCGGTAAGTATTTCAATCCGACTAAACAAGCAATTTCGCCTGTTTATAAGATGACAGTTAAAGTAGAAAAAAGTAAATAGAAATGAGGAATCGAATGACTGATCGACGAGAGACACAGCCGGAAAATAAGCAGAAAAAACGTTGGCTATGGCTATTACTATTGTTGCTAATTGGTTTGATAGCGGGTGGAACCTATTATTATTTTTCAACGAAACAAACCCCAGTTCAGGTCATCTCTGGTGATTATTTACCAGATAGTAAAGATGCCAAAAAGATGAGTGATAAAGAGCTAAAAAATGCCGAGCAAAAAGTTGTGGATGCCAGTAAATTTAATATGGTGATTAAATCAGAAGCAATTTTTGAAACAGGTGAAAGCGAAGGTAGTTTATATATTCAAAATCCAGAAGTGAATGGTTATCCAATTAATGTTGTGATTACACTGGATGAGACGAAAGAGGAAGTCTATTCGTCAGGCGCGATGGAACCAGGATTTGAGATTAGCGGGGCCAAACTTGATAAGGATTTGAAGGCAGGTACTTACCCTGCAACGGCGACCTTCAATATTTATGATGCTAAAACGTCTAAAAAACGTGGGCAGGTTCAAGCGGGAATTACCTTAGAGGTAAAAAATTAACTAGAATTTAACAGGAAAACTGTTGAAAATATAACTTACATAGAAAAAAGGAGAACAAAATTATGAAGAAACAGACACTTTTAGCAACAACTTTAATTATGGGACTAGGCATTTTTAGCTTAGCACAACCAGTACTTGCAGAGACGATTGACGGTGAAAATACGGCAGACGTTCAAATCAATGGGACAATTGGTAAATTAGATAATACAGATCCAGATGAAAAGATTCCTGATGGTGAAGATGAGTGGATTAATGTAACAGTTGATACGGCAACAGCTTTCCATACGACTACAGCTAGTGCACACAAAAATATTGAGTCAGCTGATTACAGTATTGTTAATAATTCTGGTCGTGGTGTAGCTGTTTACTTAAATAATATGGCAGGAACCCCTACTTATGTCGATGAATTAGACATTAATGTTAAGGGAACAGGACTATCAGGTGGCGTGCCAGCAGCTAGAAAATTAGTAACGGGTAATGCTCTTTCAACACTAACAGGTACCCCTGTTTGGTTGACATTGGCAAATAATCAAGGGAAATTGAAATTAGATACAGATGCGGATAATGCTTTTGCTAAAGAAGCAACATTCCATTACACAGGAACGACAGTTGCTAATTTGCCAGCTGATGCTGGGCAAACTGCTACACCAGAAAACTACACGTTGACATTAAAATTCACTACTATTCAAAAAGATGGAGTGACTTTAGGTGTTACACCATAAATTTGGTGAGCTAGGATGAGACGTTTCAGTAGATTCGTTGTATTAGTTCTATTATGTATGATCGTGTTAGTACCTATTGGGGCTAGTGCAGCAGAGGCAGATATAGGTATCAAGGGTCTTATTGGTGGCAAGCAAACAGATACAATAGAGAGCATTCCGCCTGAAAAAGTAACAGATGGAAAATTGGCTACACCGAAGCAATCAACGATTCAGTTGAAGAACTTGCCTCGGGCAGGAGAAACGATTTCTTCGTATTGGGTTTACTTAGGTTTATTACTATTGATAGGTAGTATTACTTACACTGTATTGAGAAAAAAAGATCAAATTGAATAAAGAGTGGACTAACAAAAAGAAGGGATGGGGTTCTTTTTGTTAGTTTTTTTAGTTGGAAACTAATACTAGGTACTGTATTAAATGTGCCAGATAGTCATAGTGGCTCATTTTCTTAGGCTGAGTTATAATAAAGGTATCAAAAGCTTGTCAATCAAGGAGGCGGTAAAAGTGGAAGAAACAGTGTTCTTTAATCGAGGAAATGCCTTAGCTTCAAAGAAAGATGCAAAAGAGTTATATCGAGTTGTACAAGTTGAGCAGTCAAAGCAACGTGGTAAAGAAAATCTTGTTATTGTAATGGACGAAAACAATCAAGAACATCTTTTGTTTAGTTTCGATGACCAGTTACCGAAGCAAGAGGGAGAAGCGTTTAAAGTTAAGGAAAGAATTTAAAAGGAATTAGAAGAGGTATGAGAGACAAATCGTCGACTCTGCTTTAGATATTGACAGCAATAAACCGACGGCCTACACATTGATTCATGTGTAGGCCGTCGGTTTATATTTAGGTTGCTGGCTTAAAAAACAATAACGGGTGTGCCGATTTCCACTTTTTCAAAGAGTTGTTTCATAATATCTGGTGGCGTATTAATACAACCGTGAGAACCGTATTGAACATGACGATCACCACCATAAGCTGTTTGCCAGTTAGAATCGTGAATCCCAACGCCATCCCAATCAATAGGCATCCAATAATCAACAGGACTAGCGTAGTCCTCTCCAGTTAAGGTAGCATTGCGTTCTTTTTTCCAAACATAATTGACACCAGGAGGAGTTGGGGTAGAGGGTTTGCCTGTAACGACATCGGTCTCTAAAACGACTTTACCATCTTGATAGAACCACATATGTTGATTCGTTAAATCAACTTCGATGTAAGTTTTTCCTATTAAGGCCGTTTCTGGTGTAGTGCTTCCAACGAAAGCAGGCGGTCTTTTGAATGCTTGAGCGTTTGTTAGTGCCTTAGTTAAGTCCTCGGTCTCAGCCTCTTCATCAATTGTCCAACTATAAGTACCAGCTGGAACAGTGACCGTACCTCGTCTAGTACTTGCAAAACTTGATGAGTTGGTACTTGTATTTTTAGTTTTTCCCAGTTCACTTAGATAAGCTGCAACGGCCTCAGTATTGACAAGTGTCTCTTGTGTTGGTTGAATCATTTTGACAAGTGTCTCTTTAGGAATTGTCATGTCTTCTCCATTGATTATATAGGTGTAAGTTTGGTCGAGAATTTTAGTAACAGTTGCTAACTTGGCTTGTAACTCCGGATCATCTTTAAAAATAGTTGGCTTTGAGTCTGCTGGATCGATGGTGATCTCAAACTGATTTTTTTGAATAGCTGTGTCAATGGCCTTGAGTTCTTTGTCACTATCAATCGTTTTGCCGTATTGCTCATCCGTGATGACAAATGTTCCATCTTTAAAGTTAATTTCAGCATTTTTAGTTTGTGGAGCATTGGCATTAAATTCGGTTAGCTTTTCACGAATAGTAGCCAGATATGCTTCGTGTTTGTCCTTGTTAAACGTCAGAGGAAGAGTCTGTTCTTTTGGCGCTGAAAACAGCCATAGCAATGGGTTTTGTTTTTTTAACTTAGCTTCAATTTGGGTTTTAGAGAGAGCTTCAATACCTGCATTTGTTGGTGATTCTTGGCTAATGACGTTATCTTTTATTGACACAACAAGTGTTTGATCAGTTATATTTTTTGCTAGTTTATCATGGGCACTTGCAACTGTTAATTTTCCTACATCAACTCCATTAATCGTTGTTTTGGGTAGGAAGTGACGGGTATAAGTGACTGATTTATAGGCATATGCGCCAACTAGAATAAGCAGTATGGCGATGAAGGTCAAAAAAAGATATCTCTTTTTCATGTAACTATCACTTCTTTCTAATAGAGTAAGTAAAAAATTGACATGCTTATTATAGCATCGATTACAAAAGCTGACTATTTATGGGCTCAGAATGGAAGGAAATTAGTAAAAAAACAAGCCTAGGACAGTTGCTGTCGTAGACTTGTTTTTCTATTGAATGCGCCGACGCTTATTTAATATAGCCGTCGTAAAGAGCTGTGTATTTATCAACAGCTAAATAGCGTTTAAGCGTCCCCGATTTATCTCCACGATTGTAGAAGTAAGTAGCAGGTGGTGCTCCATTGAATTTTACCTTGATATTGACATATTCACCTTTTGAAGAAGCAAAGGGCGTAATCTCAAAATTTGGTAAAGTTGGTAAAATCTCTACAATTTCACCTGGATCTGAGGGTTGTTGTGTTTCTGCCGCAAAGAGTTGAGTTGGGAAAATTAGAATAGCTGATAAAACGAGTAAGCAAGTTAGTACTTTTTTCTTCATTTAGACACCTCTTCTTTAATTTTTTATAGCTAACAGTAAATGTTTGCTAGTCTTCTGCAATTTGTTGCAGGTAGTTAGTCAAATCTTTACTGTAAGTCTCTAAATATTCTTTTGTTTGTTCGACCGACATTAGGTCAATCTCATTGTCTGGTTTAAGGATAGGGAAAGCATCAACATTCTCGTCGACAGACTGAACATCATCAATAACTGTGATACTCTCGGTTCCTGTACCTATGTCTTCTACTACAGGAGTGGATTCTGTGATAGTTGAAGCAGTAGTTGTTTGACTGTAACCAAGTAATGAAGCTAAAAAAATCAGAGCTGTGATAATGGTAACGAAATAGACTCCTAAAGCGTGCTGAGGTTTATTAAGTCTCATGATGGTTTTAATTCGATCAGTGACTGGTGAAGAAACAAAACTTGGTTGACGATTAGCATCAATACCTTTTGTGGCATTGACTAGTAGTAGTTCGGCATATTCTTGCCGTTTGGCTAGGCCGAATGTATCAATAACCATCTCATCACAGGTTTTTTCAATGTCTTCAGTTAGCAACCGATCCATTAACCAGACTAGCGGGTTGAACCAGTGAATGGCACATAAAAGAGTACTCCAGCGTTTGATTAAGACATCTTTATTTTTTATATGCGTCATTTCATGAGTGATGATATACGCCATATCGGGAGAGTCTATCTCAGATATCAGAGACTGTGGTAAAATGATTTTTGGCTTAATCACACCATAAGCAAAGGGCTGCAGTAACTCATCAGAATAGCGAATCTCTGTCTTCGTGTTAACGCCTAAAAGTTCAATCCATGTCCTTTTGATAGTAGAAGAAACTGGTAGGCTGGATTTAGCTAAAAAATCAATTTTTCGATAATCCAAAAGGAACTTGATTGATGTGATAGCAACTCCAATTAGGTAGATAATAATTAAAAGGGTAGAAGTTGTAAACATCAAGTTACGACTATTGGCTTCGATTACAGTTGCGGTTAGAGGTAAGGCTGTTGCTGCTGGATGGATGATTTTTAAGTTGACACCCATTGGAATAGACAGTCTAATTAGGCAAAATAACCATAAAATTTTATATAAGCTACTAGGCATTCGTTTTTTGAAGATGAGTTTCATCGCGATAATAAAAAGAAGCAAGACGCAATAGTTTATCAAGTATCTATAAATAATAGTCATAATATAACCTACTTATTTTCTTCAATAAACTTAAGTAGATTTTTGGCTTTCTTAGCTGTGAGATTTTCATTTTTTGCTAAAGCTGCGAGAAAACGGTCGTAAGAACCATCATACATATCTTGAACGAGAGCTTGGGTCCGTTCATCTGCAATTTCCTCTTTAGTGATGACAGCTGTGCACAAAAAATGAGGGTCAGAGCGCATAATCGCTTTTTTGTTAATTGCTTTTTTGATGACTGTATAGGTTGTATTGCGATTCCAACCAATTTTTTTTGATAAAATTCGAGCAATATCTCCAGCAGTCATAGGGCCATGCTCCCAAAGAATCTCCATGACATTTAACTCGGAATTTGATAATTTCATTGAAGAAACCTCCTTTGTTACTTATAGTAAAGTAATATTGACTAATGGTTTAGTCAATGCTATTCTACACGTAGAAACATACAAAATCAAGGGATTGTGTAGGAGAGATAACGTGAAAAGAAAAAGAGTCACCATCCTTGTCATCTTTTCTAGTGTACTAATAATATGTCTTTTAGCTATTATGGTTTTAAATAGAGAACGTCAAGAATTGGAAATAGAAAAAATAGAATCATCGATTGTTACTAAAAATGGTGAGCGATGGATCCAAGTCGTCCGCACGTCTAAGGAGACACCTAAAGATTATTACTTATTTGATAATGGTGATTTGTCAGGTTGGTTGGAAGTTAAAACAATTATTGAAAAGGATTCAGTTTATATCTCCACTTATATGGGAAAAATCCATCGTAATCGTCTGGATTTTTGATGGATTTTAGTTACTATGTTAACGATTGTTTCATAAATAACAGAGGAAACAAAGAAGTATGGGGAACCAATTATATAAGGGAACTAACTGGTTGCATGAGTAATTGGGGAATTGACTAATGCCTTCTCGCTTCCTCGATAGTTTAATAATACCATGTGACTATCGATGTAGTCAATTCCTCTTAGGTTAGTATTATTGATTATCATTGACCTTTAACAGGTTTGGCTTAGTTAATAAATGAGAAAAAGAGAAGCTGTGGAAAAGTCATTTTTTCTCCGAGAGAGTGGATTTGTCACATAATAGAGGTAGAACGAAAAGAGGCTGTGACTTATGTCACAGCCCACTTTTCAAGTGTTTTATTAGTCTAGAGCGTTTGTTTTTAAGTTGTCATAAAAGGCAGCAGTAGTTGCTGAAATATATGGGTTTAACCATAAATAGCCGATTCCGAATGTGACAACAGAAAGAATGTGCCAAGGAATAAAGCTTAGCTGCAAAACGAATAGCTCCATTTTATGGCCGTCCATTAAACGACGGCTAGCAGTAATCGTATCTAGTACGCTCATTTTATTTCCAGTTTCCTCTAAGACATCGTAGTAAATGAAGTAGCTTTGAGAGTATGAGAAAGCTTTGATTATACCAGGAATTATTAGCAATAAGCCCCAAAAGAAAGTAAATAGGCTGATTAATACATAGAGTCCGACAATTCCCCATAAGAAAGGTGATTTAAACGCTCTAAAGGCATCACTGAATGGCGTAATACTTTGTTTACGATTGCGCAATAAATCTAAATAAGTCCATGAAATTCCTGAGCTAAAAATAGTTGCAATTAATCCTCCGATAAAGCTAGAGCCACCAGAGCTGCCATTATTTGTGGTATCTGCCATGTCTGATGTTGGTGAAGCCAATGAATCGAAATTAACACCTAAACTAACAAGAGTTCGGTAAAAAGTAAAGCCAATAATAGCTGCAATGGCAATCGCGATTAGTGTTGGAATTAAATTAAGTAAAATTGCGGAGCCCCAATTTCCACTGAGCATTTGCTTTGCTTCTTTTTTTAGTTCTGACCTATTTTTGGTCATATTACTCACTTCCTTTACTATTTTTTATTTTGTTTCTAAAACATTATATCATGATGTGTCATATTTCGTTATTGTTTAGACTTGTAATGGTTAAAATGTATATTTATCGTTGGTTAAGAGTGAAGGGAGTCGTGTCGGTCATTTTTTGAAAGCGACGAGTGACTAAATAAGAGAGTAATTAGTGAGTATTTAAATGTTATTTTAGTTCGTCAATTTAAAAGAACACAAGCAATCTCATATATTTGACAGCTTGTGTTCTATAGTTTCAGCCTTATCTCCAAAAAGTTTGGCAGTTTGCCTTATCAACGAGGTTGAATTCAATTATTTTTTTTAGTAAGTCATACTCGACAGGTTGATCCCACGAAATACGAACAATATTGTCGGTGAAGTTATAGCCAGTTTTTTCAATATCTTTTGCAAAATGTGCGATCGTAACAGTTTCTGGTGAAAATGCTAAATGTTTTTTTGAGGCACTGAAGCCGATAATATATGTACCATGACTAGTATACATTGGTTGGTTCCACTTGATAGTCATCTCAAGTTCTGGGAAAGTTTCTTTAATCCAAGTGAGAATCTCAGTGATTCGTCTCTTGTTTGCTTCTTCTGGAATTTTGTCAAAAAAATCTTCAATTGTTTTCATTTGTGTGTTTCCCTCAATTTTGTTCTATTATTAATTTATTCTGGTATATTATTGTCTAACGATTAGAACATTTCGATTAGCATTTGTTGAAGCATAGTGAGGAACGGAACCTAATACTGACTCTTGTAAACGATGTTTACCAGTTGCACCTAAAACAATTAATTCCGCGCCTAGTTCCTTGGGCAAAGTGTGTGTGATTAATTGTTTAGGTGACCCAACCTGGATAATAACTTCGATGTTGGTGAACCCGATATTTTTTGCTTGGTCGATTAAATTAAGGCTCAGTTCTTGGGCATCATCTCTGAGTTGGCTTAGAGCATCATCTGTCAAATAACCTACTAGATTATTAATGATATGAACGACGTAAAGAACAGCTTCATTTCGTTTAGCAATGTGGGCAGCTTCAAAAAAAGCTTTACTAGCATTTTCAGAGTTGTCGATTCCAACAAGTATTTTTTTGTATTTTCCTCTATTGGGCATTAAAATTCCTCCATTCAATTTTAATTAATTAGTACTTAATCTACTTCTTATTATCTTTTGTCTGAAAGCGATAGTCAATTTTTATGCTGTGCCATAGCTTATTAGAAAAAGGTGTTTTTGGTCATTTTGAAAATGAGCATTGGATTGTTGCAGAGAAATGAAGTAAAGGGATTAATTGTATCAAAAAAGGGTGAGGAGACAATTGGTAGTCGAACCAGTTGTATGTCTCAAATTAGTCAGGTAAATTTTTTTCTAAATTGAGCCTACTTATTTTTTTTAACTAGCGGTATAATTATGTTATAACAATGAGTTTGAAGGGAAGAAATAGATGAACATGCAAGTTGAATTAATGCCACTAAAGGGAGCTTTAATTGGTGGGAAAATGGTCAGTTTTTGCGAGGATAGAGCGCGAGTGTTAGCTGATTTTAATCTGGTGAAGGAGGAAAAAAGTAATCCTCTCTATTTGGATGAGGCTGAAATATCTGTGTTTTTTGATAGGGAGGATAGAGTTCAGTTCATTGAATGCTCATCTGGACCTAAATCAGAAAATATATCGGTTAGCCTTTATAATAGTGATGTTTTCAAAATGTTAGTAGCAGATGCAGTAAATTGCTTAATAGAGAAAAATGCTGGTGAGGTCTGTTTCGAAGAAGAAATGAGTTACTTGTTTTTAGAGATTGCTGTCAGAGGACAGCGTTTTTCTACACCGGAGGATATTCAAGAGGAAATTGCTTTGATGAAAAAAAGTAATAGTTACGAGGAGCACCAAGATTGGCTAGAAGAGGATTTGTTTCTGTCTCATCATTTTCAAACGTTTGGAATTGGTACATTGGAGTATTTTCAAGCTAAAAAATAGTCTAACATATGATAGAATAAAGTGATCGAAAAGTGATCACTAAATTGAGACTGTCTTTGCAAGGCTAGACAGCAAAAAGTGAGGCGTGAGTAAAAATGACAAAACCAAGAATTTTTGCAACATCATTTGCCAGCGTTTATCCGCTATATGTGAAAAAAGTAGAAAAAAAGAATCGAACAAAAGATGAAGTGGATACTGTTATCTATTGGTTGACGGGGTATGATGAGAAAACTTTGCAGGAGCAGCTAGCAGCAGAAGTTGATTTTGAAACTTTTTTTGAGCAGGCTCCGCAATTAAATCCGAATGTCTCACTTATTAAAGGCGTTATTTGTGGCTATCGTGTAGAGGAAATTGAAGATCAGTTGATGCGAAAAATTCGTTATTTGGATAAGCTGATCGATGAACTTGCAAAAGGAAAAAAAATGGAAAAAATATTAAGAGCTTAGCTGTGGCTTTGTTTTTTAAGAGTTATAAAAATAAATAATTGAAGAAGGTGAGGCAGGGAAGGAATCCACGTGTCTCGCTTTTTTTAGTTTTGCATGGGGTTTTCCCTAGTTTTTAAGTAGCGGCTCATTTCGCTTATTATTATTTTAACAAAGTAGTAATCTTAAGAAGGATTCTCAATTAGGTTAAGATATTCTCAATTAGAGGAGTGAGACAATGAAACCAATTTATTCAAACCAGACGGTATACGAGCTAGTGACTCAGTATCCAGATTTAGTTGATATACTTGTTAATATAGGGCTTGATGGCGTGAAAAATCCCTTAGTTTTGGCGACGGCGGGCAAGAAGATGACTTTGGAAAAAGGCGCTAGGATGAAAAAAATTTGTGGAAAGACTTAAAGGCATACTTACGAGAGAAAGGATATGAGGTGAAGGAGCATGAATGATACAGTGGAGCGACAAAAGAAGATAATAGAAATATTAACATTACTTCATGATGGGAGAGTTTTGAAGAAGCTAAAGAGTTATTTGATCTATTTTTTAATGGAATTGACGTTAGCGAAATTACTACGGCAGAGCGAGAGTTAATCGCTAGTGGATTAGATCCTCAAGTGATTCAACGTCTCTGTACGGTTCATGCCGCCGTATTTAAGGGGGTTATTAAGGATATTCATCGATCGAACTATGAGCATGAAACGCCAGGACATCCAGTGCATACATTGAGACTGGAGAATAAAGTGATGACATAATTGCTTGAAGATGAAATTCGGCCATGTTTTGAGAAATTTGCCAAAGGGAAGACGAGTTATCATCAGCGTTTAGTAGCCGCCTTGCGCGATTTGTACCAAGTTGATATCCATTATGCTCGTAAAGAAACGCTGATTTTTTCTTACATGGAACGTTACGGTATTACGGCTCCGCCGCAAGTTATGTGGGGTGTGGATGATGCAATTCGGCAACAAATACAAAATGCAATTGAAATGGTCTCTTCTTCGAATGTGATAATCAATCAGTTAAGAGATGCGATTGAAGCATTAATTGAAGAGGTTTCAGAAATGATTTTTAAAGAGGAAGAAATTATGATTCCGATGGTATTAGAGGTTTTTAGTTTAAAGGAATGGCAACAAATTGCTGAGGATAGTATTGAGATTGAGTTTGCTTTTATCCCTGCTCCCTTATCTTATAAGGTGAGTCCGCAAGCTTTGGCAGAGGAGACTAAAACTCATGAGCAACGACAAGTGGCGGCGGTGGAGGCTAAAAATAGAACAGAGGGCTTGGCAGGACAGTCGACCAAAAGAAATGAGGCGTATGAGTGGGAGGAATTAGGCATAAAGGAAGGCTCTGTTGTATTGCCGACAGGCGTCTTAAATTTAGCTGAGTTGAAGGCACTATTTCAATTATTGCCAGTGGATTTGACATTCGTTGATAAGGATGATCGTGTTCGCTTTTATTCAGAAGGACCCGAGCGGATTTTCCCCCGAACTCGATCTGTTATCGGACGTGAGGTGGTTAATTGTCATCCACCTAAGAGCATGCATGTGGTGGAGCAGATTTTGAGAGAGTTTAAGTTAGGAGAACGTCAAACAGCCGATTTTTGGATTGATATGGGGCCTCGGAAAATAGTTATTCGCTATTTTGCTTTACACGATCAAGAAGGTGCTTATTTAGGATGTCTTGAAGTGACTCAAGATGTGACAGATATTCGACAGTTAACGGGACAGAAGCGGTTGCTGGATGAAGACTAAGAGATAAATGAAGCAAAGGTGGGGAATGCCTTTGTTTTTTTGTTCAGTTTTTACAGGTGATATGTTAGAATTAGGCTATTATTTAAGGTAAGAAGGGAGACTGTATGAGAGATTCTGTAGAAAATGATTTTAATCGCTATCAAGGATCATTTGAGCAGTTATACAAACAGCGTTGCATAAAACGGTTAACAATTGATTGCTTGTTAGTTTGTATATTGTTAGTTGGGCTAAGTGTTGTTCCTGTGGTACTGAAAGTGAGTCTGTTTATATTAATACTTCCATTTGTGGGGCTTGATGTCTATCAAGTTGCCTTAGCGTTGAAAAATCGTCATGACTTTGTCCGTGAGGTGAAGGTGACTTGGCAAGAAAAGATAGAGAGCATAGATTGGGCTGATTCTAGTAATCGGGTGTATGAGGATGAGAACAATTATTACATTAAGAAGCGCAATGATTTACTAGGAATCTCAAAAAAAGGGTCACGGACTTTTCCATCAGAGATCAGAGGGATTTCGTTGATTATGGGAGAAAACAATAATTTATTTGCGAAAGAACAACCGATTGTTATTGTCTATTGTGATACTACTGAGATTAAAACATTAAATCTAACTAAAACGAATGAAGCTATTTTGGCAAAGATGAAGTGGACGCGTGTGAAGAATAAAGTACTGCGACCTTTAGGGATCGCTGTGATTTCAATTTTAATATTCCTATATCTTTTCGGAATTATTTAAAATAAGCTTTTATAAAAAAATAGGAGGAACAATGGGAAATCGTAGTTATTTATCGAATTCGGCAAATAAGGTGTTGTTTGAAGCCAATAATAGTTTGCCTTTATTTTGGATTGGCCTATTAAATCAAGAGTTACTAGATGATTATGAGCCTATCTGGCTTGAGTTTGAGGAGCTGTTACTAACGATTGATGTAGAAGCGGAGCAAATGACTGATTTTTGGCAAGAATGGTCGGAAAAACTTGATTTTGTGATCACACGGCCATTGTTTATTGAAAATTCAGTGCAACTTGCGGCTTTTAGTCACAAATATTTAAGCGAAGTAGATCAGTTAACGCAGGATTTTATTGCTTTCCTTTCCGAACAATTGCAGAGTGATACGGATTATGTGCGATTATCATTACTTGAATTTTCTGAATTCTATGAAACAACCGAAGCATTTTTCGCTTTTTTACGACAACAATTAGCGCTTATTAGGGATGAGTGGCCTTCAGCGGAGTGGGTGAGAATTGTTAGCCAAAATCCTGTAAGTGAAGGATGTGGCTTTTCATCATTTGATGCAGAGGCTAAATTTTTAGAGTTCTCAGAAAGCTATAGTCGATATGACTCGCCTTACGTTGCCTCAACAGTTCATAAAACAAGAAGTAAAGGACGGATTTTACTATGGTCTATCTTGTTTATTTTCGTTGTTCTAGGTTTGTCGCTAGTGGTAATGAGAAGCGTTTCTTCTAAAAATATAAGCCCTAGTCCCATTAATGAGAACTTGACATCCACTCACTCGTCATCAGAGGAAGTGAAGCAAAAGAATACTCAATTTGATGTTGGTGATCATCGAGTGTTACTTGACCTTCCCAAAGTCTTCAATATACTCTCGGAGGGTGATATTACAGATGATAATGGCAATACGTGGTTAGTCATGGAAAGTGATAGGCGACCGAGGTTGACATTAGAATTATCAATTAAAAATAAAGACTCTCAACATTCTCCTCAGAGTTATTCTTTGAAGGATCTAGGCTTAACTGTTTCTGAAAAGGAACGCGTTAATTATCACGATTTTTTATTAGAAGGGGTGTTAAAATTAACTGATAATCAAGGATGGGTTTATCAGTTTGAAACAGATGAGGTTAAAGGTGATATTTTGTTCTTTTCTGACAAGACGTTAACCAGTAAAGAGCAAGAGTTATTTGTTACAATGATCGAAAGCTTAGAAATAGTAGAAATTAAAGAGGAATCTTACTGAAAAAACCAAGAGTGTATGACTTGATGGTCTGAACACTCTTGGTTTTTAGCATTACTATTTTTCTAAGCGATCACTATAATAAACGATTACCAGAGGAAGAGAGAATTATTCCATGACATCTAAAATCGAATAGCTTCGTTGATCGTAGCGATTGCGACTACGAGAATACTCGATTGGTTGACCATCTTTCAAATAGATGACCTGTTCGACTTCTAAAATAGGGTCTGTTTCCAGACAATCTAAATAATTGATGTCATACTGATCAGCTTTATCGGCTTTGAGGTTTCGGTAAGCACCGGCAAACGCAATGCCTAAGTCATTATGAATATAGTCGTAAATCGAGTTTTCTAAGATTGTTGGTGTTAGATTAGGGACAAGCTCAGTGGGCATGTAAGTATGTTCTAAAACATAGGGGTGACCATCAACTAATCGCAATCTGACAATTTTATAAACAGGCTGATGATTATTCAGTAGAAGTTTATCCTTTACTAGGCTATTAGGAAATTCGACTTCAAAAACGATGACCTGACTGCTTAACTGACGATTTTTCATCTGTTGACTTAAGCCATCATACTCCGTTGCAGAGTAATCCTCGTCTCCCCAGATACGACTTTTTAGTACGCGGGTACCTGCTCCTCGTTGACTATAAACAAGGCCTTCCATGGCCAAAATGTTGATGGCTTTTTTGACGGTAACGCGGCTAACGTTGAACTCCTCAACAAAGTGAAGTTGATTAGGTAAGAGCGAATCAGGAGGATAGACCCCTTCTTTAATTCGATCTCGCAAGATATTAGCAATCTTTTCATACTTTGTCACTGCCATCGGCCACCTTTCATCATGACCCTATTATATAGAAGTTTTTCAACCGAAACAATCTATAATAGAATTATTCTGCTGGAAGTGTTCGTTGTTTATCTAACATTTTGAGAAATGGGAACCAAATAATACCTACGATAACGAAGTCGATAACTTGCAATAGCCCTCCTAAAATTGAGTTTGTGGCTAAAATTCCGTTGATAATAATTGGAACAGTCCATGGAACAGAGACACCTGTAGGAGCAGGAACGAGACCAACTGCCATTACGCAATAGTTTAATGTGGTTACAACCAATGGAGCTAGTAACCAGGGAATAAAAATGGTTGCATTCATGACAATCGGTAAGCCGAAGATCACTGGTTCGTTAACATTAAAAATCCCTGGTGCCAGAGCTAAGCGTCCCACATCTTTCGATTGTTGACTTTTTACGAAAAATGCCATTAAAATAACAACCGCCAAGGTCATGCCTGAGCCACCTAAACCAACGGTGAAGACTTCCATAAAAGGTTTTGTGATGATGTGTGGAAGTGCTTCACCAACTTTATAGGCATCAAGATTTTCTAGCATTAGTGTATTCCAGATTGGGTCCATAACAGAGTTAACAATAATCTGCCCGTGCAGACCAAAGAACCATAAAAATTGTACAAAGAATAGAGCGATTAATGTGGCAGGTAATCCACTACCTAAGCCCATAAGTGGTTTTTGAATTACTTCGTAAACAAGATCGTGCAGATTAGCGTGGAAAATTCCTGTCATACCAGCATTTATTAGTAGAAATAGAAACAATGTAATGATTGCTGGAATAAGTGCTGCAAAGGATTTTGCGACTGCTGGAGGAACGCCATCAGGCATCTTTATTTGCCAGCCCCTTTTGGTGATTCGTGCGAACAATTCTGCTGCGAGGAAAGCGGCAATCATACCGATAAACATTCCTTTAGCGCCTAATCGATCGAGTGTTAAAACGCCGCTTAATTCAGAACCGTCTTCAAGAGTGACAAAAAATGGAGTAAGAATCAGGAAAGAAGCGAATGAGACAGCGCCACCAAAGATAGCTTCAACGTCGTAAGATTTGCATAAATAATACCCAATACCAAAGGTAACAAAGACAGACATAATACTCATAGTGGCGTTTTGCCCATTGCCAAATAGGTTTGTCAAGGTTCCTTTAGTGCTGTCACTGAAAAAAGGTAAATTATTAACGACAACAATGATTGAACCAAACATGGTGAGAGGGAATGAAAGCATAAAGGCGTCACGTAAAACTGTTAAGTAGCGGTTGTTTCCCAACTTGTTAGCAATCGGTAAGATTTTTTCAGCTAACTTATCCATAAAATTATTCATTGATAGAGTTCTCCTTTTTGTAAGTTGTTTTGAAAGACAGATAGTCAAGAGTAATTACGTCTTAGACTTATTAAAGTAATTTGAAATCGATTTCCTGATAATTGTATCATCTTTAATTATAAAAGACTAGTCTTTTATAATTAAAGATTTGTCTTTTTTAGGTGGGATGGTGTATAATAAATGTTGTAAGGTAGTAAAATCAACTATTAAAGGAGTTTATCTAATGACAACGTATAGGTTTCCAGCAGGATTTTGGTGGGGGTCCGCTGCAAGTGGGCCACAAACAGAAGGTCGTTTGCCAGATGATGGAAAAGGAGAAAGTATTTGGGATCGATGGTATGAAGAATCACCAGAACGTTTCTTTAATCAAGTAGGGCCTGAAAAGACTTCTCAATTTTTAACTAAGTACCAAGAAGACATTCAGTTGATGAAGGAGACAGGACATACATCATTTCGGACGAGTATTCAATGGAGTCGCTTGATTCCCAATGGGACAGGACAAGTTAATCCGAAAGCGGTGAGCTTTTATAATCAAGTGATTGACGAATTACTTGCCAATGATATCGAACCTTTTATTAACTTGTTTCACTTTGATATGCCTATGGCTATGCAGAAAACAGGTGGTTGGTTGAACCGTGAAACAGTGGAAGCGTATGTGTTTTTTGCTAAAACCTGCTTTGAATTATTTGGTGATCGTGTAAAGAAATGGTTTACTCATAATGAACCAATCGTACCAGTTGAGGGTGGCTATCTGTATGATTTCCATTATCCTAATCACATTAACATGAAGGAAGCGGTACAGGTTGGTTATCATGAAAATTTAGCGAGTGCTAAAGCAATTGAGACTTATCATGCGATGGGACTTGATGGTGAAATTGGCATTATCTTAAACTTAACACCGAGTTATCCACGTGATTCTGAAAATGCTGAAGATGTAAAAGCGGCGAATTATGCTGATTTATTTTTCAACCGTTCTTTCTTAGATCCAGCAATTAAAGGAATATTCCCAACTGAATTAGTTGAAATAATCAAAGAACTAGACATGTTACCAGTTGTTGAGGAAGGCGATCTGGAATTGATTAAAGAGAATACCATTGATTTGTTAGGAATTAACTACTATCAGCCTCGCCGCATTAAAGCAAAGGAATCAGACATTGATCATAGTCATGGTCCACTACCTGATGATTACTTTGATAATTATGAGATGCCTGGTCGCAAAATGAATCCGTATCGTGGTTGGGAAATTTATGAAAAAGGTGTTTATGATATCTTGACGAATGTGCGTGAAAACTACGGCAATATTCGGTGCTATATTTCAGAAAATGGAATGGGTGTTGAAGGGGAAGAACAGTACATTGATGAAAATGGAGCTATTCAAGATGATTACCGGATTGAATTTGTTAAGGATCATTTAAAATATGTTCATCAAGCGATTCAAGAAGGAAGTAATGTCCAAGGCTATCATATGTGGACGTGTATGGATAATTGGTCTTGGATGAATGCTTACAAAAATCGCTATGGTTTTATTGCCGTTGATCTTAATCAAGATGGCAAGCGAACTATCAAGAAAAGTGGTCATTGGTATAAAATGGTATCAGATGAGAACGGATTTGATGATTAGTTGGTTTTCTTATAAGCGAATCTCTAGTTATTAAAGAGTGAGTCAAGCGTAGCGATTATGCTTGACTTACTCTTTATTTTTTTGAATGGAACACTAATTAGCGCATATTTCTTAAGCTTTGTTAATCATTGGTCATATAATGATAAAATACTTTGACTACGTCTGAATTTATGCGTAAACTAAAAGTAACAGAGAAAATGAGGAATTTGCATGAAAAAAAGCAGAAAAGTAAATCCAATTGTGGAACGGCGAAAAGTTGCTAGAGTCTTTTTTATCTTAACGATCCTAGTTTTTTTAGTTTTTATTGGACGTTTATCATATATAGTTAGCTCCGGTAAGGTTGGGAAAGTCTCTCTTGATGAAAAGACTAAACAATTGTATCAAGGTGAGGAACCGGTGTTAGCAAAGCGCGGTACTATCTACGATCGCAATGGGGAAATTATTGCGACAGAAGTGTCTTCATATCTGATGTATGTTGTTTTAGATGAGACTTATAAAGGGATAGCTGATACGAAAACAGGTGAGCGGCCTAAATTGTATTTAGAAGCAGATAAGAAAGATCAGGCAGCTAAAATCATTGAGCAGATATTAGGGATTAAAGGCGATGAACTAAAAAAATACCTGAACCCTGGTAAAAATGAAAGTGGTAAAGATATTCTGTATTCCGAGTTTGGAACTAAAGGCAAGGATATTGACATTGAAACAAAGAAAAAATTAGAAGAGGCATTTGCTACAGCTGATATTAAAGGTTTTTATTTTAAAGAAAGCCAAAGCAGAATGTATCCTAATGGCGAGTTTGCTTCTTATATGATTGGTTATACTGATTTTCCAGAGGATAAGGCAGCTGTGGGGGTTCTGGGGATTGAGCAGATGTACGATCAGAAGCTAAGCGGTAAAAATGGTAAGATTCGCTTTGAAAAAGATAGTCAAGGCCGAAAAATTCCTGGTAGCGTGGTTGAGATTGAGAAAAAAGAAGATGGCGCTGATATTTATACAACCTTTGACATAAAATTGCAAACCTATGCAGAAGAATTAATGGCAGATATTTATAGCCAGTACGGTATGACTGATATGCGAGTAATGCTTGCTGATCCAAAAACGGGCAATATTTTGGCAGCTTCTCAGCGCCCTACTTTTAATCCAGAAACGAAAGATGGGCTTTCGGATTCAGAAACTCAACAAGCCATGTGGCGTAATTTACTGATTGAAGATCCGTCTTACGAGCCTGGGTCAACCATGAAAGTATTTACTGTCGCAGCAGCGATTGATTCAGGTAATTTTGATGAAAATGCGACTTTTATGTCAGGGAGTATTGATGTTGATGATGCAACGATTAGAGACCATAATGTGGTTGGTAGAGGATTGATGACATATCGTCAAGCTTTTGCTTGGTCAAGTAACGTCGGAATGGTTCATTTGGAACAAGCAATGGGACCTACTTGGCAAAGCTATTTAGAAAAATTTGGTTTTGGAAAATCGACAAACTCTGGATTATCTGGTGAAAGTGCTGGGGTTATTCAGAATTCAACGACAGTTGATAGAGCGATGACGGCTTATGGCCAAGGAATCGGTGTTACCAATTTTCAAATGATGGAAGGCTTTACTGCGATTGCCAATCAAGGCAAAATGATGAAGCTTAATTTTATTGAAAAAATAGTGACTGATGGTCAAGAAGAACTGGTGGAACCGCAGGTCGTGAGTGAACCGATTCGTCCAGAAACTGCGACGAAAGTGTTAGATATGATGCACGATGTGGTAACATTACCTGATTATGGCTTGGGATCAATGTATGCAATAGAGGGGTATAACGTCGGAGCAAAAACAGGAACCGCTCAAATTTTTGAAAATGGAGCTTATCTGAGGGATCAATACGTTCAGTCCGCAGTTCAGATGGCACCGATTGAAGACCCTGAGTTTATCGTGTATGTGACGATCAATAAAGCTGGGGCAGGAGTAGATGTGCCAACAAATATTATCGCGCCGATTTCTAATAATTTATTAAAACGAGCATTGGAATTAAAAAAAATTACTGAATAGTAATAGAGTCAAGCTCAATTTTTGATAGTTGATATCTGAGCTAATTTTAAGTTGTTTAACTCATGCCTTTTTGGCTCTGTCTGTTTATAGGTATTTGGCGTAGAATCTTATTAAGAGCCAGTTTACGGCAATCAGTTATCTTTGATATCGATAGCTAAATGACAATTTGTACTAAAAAGGATGAGTTAGGCACTTTTACAAAATCGATAAACTATGGGACAATCAAGGGAGCCAACAGTTGATAAGACTGTATCAAGAAAATGTACGAGGTGATTGATTTAACGAGTGCTTCCTGGTTTTTTATTTCTATTTCAGTTAATATAACATGAAATTATTTAGCTCATTTTTTTATACGCAGTCAGTTGACAGAAGAGGATTAGCAAGTATTGATAAGCTCGATTAGCTATAAATTAGATAATATGGCATTATGAGAGATTGGAACTCGTAAAATTAAACTCCTTTTGCTGTCAACTTATCACGGACATGGAGCAAATTCTCGTTCTCAATTAAATAACATCTGCAAACGTGAGAGCAAAACTATTAAACCGTTGTTAACATAACGATAGTCATAATAATTAACTAATTTAAAAGTCATTCAGTTGACTATTTTTTTAGTCTATATCAGTCAGTTAGAGTCTGTCAAAAGGCTGAATTAGCAGGTTAAGTACTCTCTTATTCGTAAAAATTAAGTGGCCTCAGGTGTCAACTGATTCTGGACATGGGTTCTAATTTTTACATTTATTTAAATAACGAAATAGAGTTAATCAGTAAATCCTGATTCTATCTTAAAAACCACAATTTTTAATTAAATTGTGGTTTTTTGTTATAGTTGATTTAACTATTTTGTGATTGCTTAAAAAGAAGGAAGCGACAATAAATCATCTTGATTAGGATTGAGGCTCTTCGATTGGATAAAGGAATCCTTGTAGATGGGGTGACAAGCCTCAATCAAGACAGCGCGATTAGCACGATCGATAAAATAATAGTCAAAGCCCATTGATAGGTAATCTAATAAAGTTGGCACAGAAAGGGTATCGCCACTATCTAGTAAAACCGCGTAAATACTTTCAGTTGATTGATTTGTTACTTGTCGTTTTCTAATATGTGTGATTCTTTCTTCCATGTGTTATCCCACCTTTATTTAAATATAAGTATAAAATATCATAGATAATATTATTAATGAAACAGTACGCTTGTAATAATGTTAACATACACTTGTTTTTTTGAATTAAAAAAGTGATGGCTTGGTCGAATTCATTGAATTAATGCTTATTAAGTGATTTAATAGAAGAAGAACTTATAACATGAATAGGAGCCGGAACTATGACCGAAAAAAAGAGTTCATATGAAAAAATAAAAAATGTTACTATTGGTGATATTATAGATAAGTCTAAAAAGACATTAGCGTTGCCACAACAAAATTTCCAACAGACGAGTCGTCATCGACAATTTATCTATAAAAGCCTAATAGGTGTGGCTTTAATTTTAGTTGCTTATCGTTTTCTATTTTTTGGACAATTAGCTAATCCTTGGCTAGAATCGCTAAAGTTAACAGGCTTAACGGTGATTCCATTGTTATTATTTATTTTGATAAGTCGCTTAATGGCTAGACAGGAGCAGTTGGCTAATCAATTAATTGAGGGGGCAACGACAGAGGAATTTTACAAGTTATTGACACTCTTAGATCAAAAGAAATTAGAACTTGATATGGGAGTGAAATTAGCAGAAGAATTAAGTGGTTTTGTGCAGACGAGTGAAGAGCTACCGATACTTGCAGAGACTGCAATGGATCAATCAGCCCTAGCAGAAATGAAACGCCAAATAAGAGAGACACTTAATGAAAATCAACCAGATATTGAGCTGTGGTTAGAAGCTAATAAACACGTATTACAGCCCTACTTTGATAACTTTCAACTGATTATTTCGTTACTAAATCAGCGACAAGAGTCTCACCAGTTATCATTGAATGATTATTATCGTTATATTGCAATTCTACGTAGTCAATTATCGGCAGAAGAACGCTACTTAATGTTAATTTATGCTCTTTTTAGTCTCAAAGGTGTCGGGATTGGGATTGATTTATCCTATACATCTTTCTTTGGGGATGAAGGGGAGATTAAGGAAAATAGGTATGTGAGATTACCAGCTGTGATTAAAGATATTGTTATTACACATTTTGTTGCTTATACTGCTGAAGACATTAGTCATGCTCATCGACAAGAGATGAGAGCCGCTTATCGCGAATCCAGAAGCCTACAACAAAATTATTTGAAAAGAACTAGTTATTGATAAAAAGCATCTAGCCGTGAAAGTGGCTAGATGCTTTTTTTATGATGGTAGCTAAGTCGTTTGCAACGGTTGTGAAGGCCTGATTGGCATCTAGTAAATAGACCTCAGGATAATCTATTAAGCGATCACGCAATAAAATTTCTTGATCATATAGGGCCAACCGTTCATTGATTAGTTGAGGATCAGACTCTCGTTGTATCAGGCGGTGTTTGACATGCTCCTTGCTAACATCAAAAAAAATGATAATGACATCATTCGGAAAACGGGAGAAAACTTTTTTTAGTCCATTATAAGTTAAAATAGCATAGGCTGATTGATGGGTTGTGCGTGTTAAAATTTCGGCAGCACTCACGCCGTAATGATAGCCGTGATAAGTATCTTGCTCTATTAATTGCCCCGAAGAGAAAAGTTGCTGAAAACTATTTTCAGACTCAAAATAATAATCAATGCCAGCTTTTTCTTCTGAACGAATGGGACGTGTGGTATGAGTGATGATTTTAGCCCTTTTTTGGAAAACAGCTTCTGTTATGCGGGTTTTACCTGAGCCACTAGGTCCTAATATGACAAAAAGTGGATGGTTTAAGCGAGTGTCGCTCATTTTATCACGCTCCTAAATTAACTGATTGATTTTAATAGTTTTTCAATAGGATTAGTATTCCTAAAAAGAAAAGAATAAAGGACATTCCGCTGCTTATTGTGCGAATGTGATTCCAAAATTGCCATTTTTTAGAATAAATGTGCCAGCTCTCTTGAATATTAGCAGGTGTTATAGGTATTTTAGTTTGTAATAGTTGGTAGTTTAAAGGCTCGCAGATGGCGCTAGTGACTATAATAACGCCAATTACATAAACGATAGCGGCCAAATAAAACAGTAAGGCACCACTATTTTTGACTATATATTGGCTTAACAAACCGCAACCAATATAAGTGATAGGAACTAAGAAATAGGGGACTAAAAAAAAGGGCGTTTTGAGAGCTTTATTCAGGGCGTTCATGGAAGGTACTGCAACATCAGCTGGCGTTTTGTTTAGGCTAGGCATTTTTGAAAATGACCAACTAAAGAAAAAAAGAAACATGGTGATAGCTAAAATAGATGTGACTATAAATAGTATAAGATGGCTAGTGGGAAGATGTCCAATCATAAAATGACCTCCTGTTTTTTTGAGAGTGACTGTAAAGATTAACATAAAAACAAGTGCTAATTATATGATACCATTTATTGATGTATTCTGGCATTTTTGAAGATATAGGCAGGCGATGTTAATGAGCTGCCAATTTTTTATAGATTAATTTCTTGATTCTTAATAGAAGAAAAGACTAAATGTGTAGAGGGGCTGCCGAATTTAAGCGAGTGGTCGATAAAGGTTTCCATTTCTTGCATAGAGCTAGCTATAATGTGGACAAGATAGCTATATTTATCAGCTAATCGATGGCATTCTAAGACATTGGGTTCTTTTATACAGAATTCTCGAAAAGCCTTGCAGTTAGTTGTTTCAACCAAGATAAAAGCTTCAAGGGTCTTCCCCATTTTTTTATGGTTAATTTGTATAGTATAGCCTTCGATAATTCCTTTTTCTTCCAGTTTAGTCATTCGTTCTTTTACAGCGGGTGCACTTAACGAAATTTTCAGTGCTAATTCCTTAATAGATATGCGAGCATTTTTTTCCAAACAAGCAAGTAGTTGATAATCAATTTTATCCATCTTTTTCTCCTTAATGTGAAAGGACTAAATAATTTAATTATTTAAGGTAAATAGCCTGTTTTTCTTTTTTTTCTAGCTGTTTTTTCATTGGAATAAATTATATCATTAATTAATCAAAAAAAGAAAAGGGGACTGTCAATGAAAAAAGTTCTATTGTTATTAGCAAATGGTTTTGAAGCATACGAAGCGAGTGTTTTTACGGATATTATTGGCTGGAATTTATTAGAAGGCGATGGCGCAACGGAATTATTGACCGTAGGCTTGCATCCAGTATTAAGGGCTACTTGGGGCTGGACTTGTCAACCCGACGAACTCTTATCTGACATAGATGTAGCCGATTTTGATACACTAGCATTGCCTGGTGGTTTTGAGGAGGCTGAATTCTACGAAGATGCTTTTGATGAACGATTTCTTGAGGTTATTCGTGCATTTGATCAACAAAATAAGCCAATTGCGTCTATCTGTGTTGCAGCTCTAGCAATAGGAAAGAGTGGGGTGTTGACTAATCGAAAAGGAACGACCTATCGCTATCCAAATAATCCAAGACAAGATCAATTAGCCGCTATGGGAGTGGAGGTTTTAGTCATTGATGATAATATTGTAACTTCTTCATCACCAGCAACGGCTCTTGATGTTGGCTTTTGGTTACTTGAAGAACTGACATCGACAGCAAATATGATGGAAGTAAAAAAAAGAATGGGGGTTGGAAAATAAAAGTTTATTGGTGAAAAAAACATTTATTAAATATCCGTTTTACGAATTATTGATCCTGTGTTTTTGTGCTATAATAATGGCATTACGAGTAGTTGGTAGGAGGTATCTTTTGTGGTTAATCATCAAAAAAATGTGGAACGTTTTTCTAGTTCCACTGAGTTATATGAAGAAATAAGCCCTTTATTTTCTGAGGAGATTATTGCGTTAATATGCGCCGATTTGGGGAGGAGGCCTGCTGTAGTAGTTGATCTAGGAAGTGGGACAGTGGAATCAGCTCGTGAGTGGGCAAGGCACTCAGACTTGGTAGTTAGAGTGGCGGCCAATGATGACAGACGAGAGTTAACTGAAAGTTTAGCAGTTGATAATCTTGTCTATCATCAAGCACTTGCGCATGAAACGGGACTTCAAACAGGTTGTGCGGATGTTGTTTGTTGTTCGCATTCCTTTCATTGGATGGAACCTCATACAACCCTTCAAGAAATTAATCGTCTCTTAACTCGTGACGGTGTCTTCTTGACAGTTGATAATGCTGGACCTCTTATTGGAGAATGGCAATCTGAACTACTTTATAATAAACTACTTAGTAAAGCCAACCAACTAATGTTGACAGAGGCATCCGTACGTGATAATCAGCGAAAATGGCCGAAGGATAATCATCTGATAAATATGTCGAGAAGTGGCTATTTTCGTTATACTAGACAAATCCATTTATCGAAAACAGAAGCGGGAGATGCGGAAAGATTTATCAAGCTATCTTTAAATCACGAAAGTGTTCAAGCTATTTTAGCCCGACAGCCAGAACTAATTGAAACTGATTTAATTGCGTTTGAAGAGTCGGTAAGAGAAGCTTTTAACGGTCAGCCACGGACATTTTATTTTAGTTATTGTGTTAATGTAGGGATAAAATAAGAGGTGAGATAATGAAGAAGTGTCAAGTGATTCAAATTGATGCATTTACGCAAGAAGCGGGAAAAGGAAATCCAGCAGGTATAGTTATGATGGGTGATACTTATACTGAAGAAGAGATGCAACAATTAGCCAAAAAAGTAGGATTTAATGAGACAGTTTTTATTTGTTCCAGTCAAGTAGCCTCCTGTTGCTTGCGTTACTTTACTCCTGGTTATGAAACGCCTTTATGTGGTCATGCGACTGTTGGCGCCATTTTTGCCTTGTATCAAGGGAAAGGGAGTCAAGAGATCACCATCGAAACAGGAGCGGGACTTTTACCAATCAGCTATTCTGAAGAGACTCACTCTATTACAATGAGGCAGGCTGAGCCACAATTTCTGGATTTTAAAGGAGATCGTGAGGCACTTTGTCGTAGTCTTGGCATAACAGCTAGTGAGTTGCACCCGACTTGGCCAATTCAATATGGGAACACAGGCTCATGGACATTAATTGTTCCTGTGAGTGAGTCAAAAACATTAGATAAAATGATGGCTACTGCTGATGCTTTTCCCAAGCTACTTAAAGAGCGGCCTCGTTCATCGGTTCATCCATTTGCGCCTGTATCAATTGAAGAAGGTGTTTATTATGGTCGTCATTTTTCATCTCCCTATGCTGAAACACGAGAGGATTCAGTTACAGGAACGGCTTCGGGAGTGATGGGAGCCTACTTACTGAATCATGAGTATCACGAGCAAGAGAGGGAGCTAATTATTTATCAAGGGAAACATGTTAATCGAGAAGGGCAAGTTGGCGTGAAAATTAAGCGGGGACCAAAAGGAAATCATCAAGTGACTATCACTGGAACGGCTTGTTTTAATCAAGTATTGGTATTAGAGCTAGATTAATAAAATAATCAAAAGTATGACTAAAAAGAACGAAAGTTTCTAATGAAAACTTTCGTTCTTTTAGTCGTTTATAGAGCTTTTTCACCTGTTTCAGAAGTTCGAATGCGAATCGCATTTTCAACGTCATAAACGAATATTTTTCCGTCACCGACCTCACCAGTTTGGCAGCTACGAATGATAATCGCAATAACTTCATCTAGCTTATTGTCAGCAATAACCATATTTATTTCTAATTTAGGTAAAAGCGTTGTGAGTACCTCTTGTCCACGAACATATTCCTTCCAGCCGAGTTGGTGACCATAACCAAGAACCTGCGAGACAGTCATGCCTTTAACACCTGCTTGTTGGAAGAGGGCTTCTTGCAGGTCATTTAATTTTTCTTGCCGAATAATCGCTTCAATTTTTTTCATAAGATTCCTCCATTTGTTGGCTGCGTCATTTACAAGATATGCTGTCTAATTATCCATTCCTAAGAAGGTTGGATAGGCTGTTTCGTCATGCTCCATTAAGTCAAGACCTTGAATTTCTTCTTTTTCTGATACACGGATAGGCATCACTAATTTAATCAGAGAGATGATCAGGAAAGTAGCTAAACCCGCGAAAGCAAGAGTTACGAGAATACTGATTATTTGAGCGATAAATAAATCGATTCCACCGTATAAAAGACCATCGACACCACCGATTGATTTTTTTGCAAAAACACCTGTCATGATGCCACCGAAAATCCCACCTACACCGTGACAACCAAAGGCATCTAGAGCATCATCTAGTTCTAGTTTTCGCTTGATAACTCCAATAAAATAGTAGCAGAAGGGACTTACAAGGCCTCCCATAAGAAGTGCACTCCATAACGGAACGAAACCTGCTCCTGGTGTGATCGCAACTAGACCGACAATCGCTCCTGTTGAGGCTCCAACAATAGTTGGTTTGCCGATGGTTAATTTTTCTATCAACATCCAGGATAGCATGCCCGTTGCGGCTGAGGCGTGAGTGGTCAATAAAGCGTGAACGGCCAGGCTGTTTGCAGCTAGAGCACTCCCAGCATTAAAACCAAACCAACCGAACCATAAGAGGCCAGTACCCAGCACGATAAAAGGAATATTGTGCGGACGATATTCCAACTTATTGTATCCGCGGCGTTTTCCAAGGACGATGGCTAAAACTAAGCCAGAAATACCTGAACTGATATGAACGACATTACCACCAGCAAAATCAATTGAGCCGATCTCTTCAAGAAAACCGCCGCCCCAAACCATGTGCGCCATTGGGTAATAGACGATGAGAGACCATGCAGCGATGAATAAAAAAATAGCAGAGAAGCGCATCCGTCCTGCGACTGATCCGGTAATAATGGCCACTGTAATTAATGCAAACATCATTTGAAAGGCTGAAAATAGACCTTCTGGAATGGTGCTGTTCTCTTTAAAGCCACTAATTAGTGAAACATCTCTAAAAAAGAATTTATCAAGGTTGCCGACAAAACTACCGTCACCACTGAATGATAGACTATAACCAACCGCAAACCATAATACTGATGCAAGACCTAGTACACAGATGACCATCATCATAGTGTTCAAAATATTTTTTCGTCTTTCTAACCCGCCATAGAAAAAAGCAAGTCCTGGTGTCATCAAAAATACGAGAGCAGAGCAAACTAAAATGAAACTGATATCTCCTGAATTCATACGTATCACCCTTCCTGAAATTTTTCTGAAAAATATTTTTTGAATATGAGATATTTTATCATAATTAAAAATAAAGTGCGATGCTTTTAGCGAAGAATTATGCTTGGGTAGGGTAAACAGAATGATGGTTTAATATATGATTTAGGATTTTTTTATTGATTTATGGTCTTTTTGTGAAGGTGGTTTATATTTGACAGTGACTTTTTTCTTTGTTATCATGGTTAAAATTAAGATTAAAATTTAATTAGAGAAAATGTTGAAGAGAAAAGTAAGTTAGTAAAATCAGTTACAGAAAGTCTTAAAAAAGGTGGCCTAAAGAGCAACTAATGATGAAAAAAGACACTGATAAACTAAGTGAAAAATGGTCTCTGAGTTTTTTTAGGTGAGCAAATAAGTGAGCTTAGAATGGGAGTGCCCATTATCGCGCCAGAGTATGCAAAGCAGTGATAATGCTTTAAGTATTTGGCGAGGTGGCTTCATTATAAGTCACAATCAAGGTGGTACCGTGTTGGTTTATTGCAGATAAACTAACGCCCTTGTCATAAACAGTAGATTTATGACAAGGGCGTTTTTTGTTTAGTAAAAAAAGAAAGAGAGGAGATTTTCCATGAAAGAACGACAAGTTGAGACAGTTTTAGCTCAAATTGGTAATAAATGTGATAAAAGAACTGGCGCTGTTAGTTTACCCGTTCATTTTTCAACGACATTTGCGCATCCTACTTTAGGAGAAAGCACAGGTTTTGACTATACTCGGACTCAAAATCCAACTCGTAAAGTGTTAGAAGAGGCTCTGGCAAAATTGGAAGGAGGTCTAGCTGGATTTGCGACTAGTTCAGGTATGAGTGCCATACAGCTAGTGATGGGATTATTTCCTAAAGGTAGTCAGCTACTTGCCTCTCGTGATTTATATGGTGGTAGTTATCGATATTTTCAGCAATTGGTGGAACAAGGGTTTTATGAAATTAGCTATTTTGATGAAGTAGCAGAAGTAGCAAATATGTTATCAGATAAAACAGCAGGTATTTTTATTGAAACACCAACTAATCCGTTGATGAAGATGGTAGATATTACGGCAATCTCGCAAGTGGCAAAGAAGTATCAAGCTTTAGTAGTAGTGGATAATACTTTTTATACGCCTATTATTCAACAGCCTTTAAAGCTAGGTGCAGATATTGTCATTCATAGTGCAACGAAGTATCTTGGTGGACATAACGATGTACTAGCTGGGGCGGTTGTGACAAATCGACAGGATCTTAGTGAACGATTAAGCGTACTTTTGAATACTACTGGTGCGGTTTTGTCTCCTTTTGATTGTTGGTTGTTGATAAGAGGATTAAAGACGTTAGCTTTGAGGATGGCACAACATGAAAAAAATGCGCAGTTACTGGTTAACTACTTGCAGAGCGTTCCTCACGTTAGAGAAGTGCTTTATCCTGGACGAGGTGGTATGATTAGTATTAACGTATCAGCACAGACCTGTATTAAGCCCTTTTTAGCTAATTTAGAAGTATTTACTTTTGCAGAAAGTCTAGGTGGGGTTGAGAGCCTAATTACTTATCCAATTACCCAAACTCATGCGGATATTCCACAAGATATACGTGAGAGTTATGGTTTGACGAATACCCTTTTGAGGTTATCGGTTGGAATTGAGGCAGGCGAGGATTTGATTGCTGATTTGAAACAAGCCTTTGAAAGTGTATAATAAAAGGCAGCTTTTTTAAGTTATGAGGGGGCTTAGATGTTGAGCGAATTATCACCAGCTTTTTTAACTGAGTTAACAGGAATTAGGCATTATTTACATGCTCATCCAGAACTATCGAATCAAGAAGTAATGACAACAATTTATATTAAAAATTATTTAGAGGCTTTAGATATTAAGTGTCTATCTATTCCATTAAAAACGGGCGTCGTTGCAGAAATAGTTGGTGAGTTACCGGGACCGATAATTGCGTTGCGAGCAGACATTGATGGCTTGCCGATAGAAGAAGCAACTAATCTTAGCTATAGATCGACTAATCCTGGTGTCATGCACGCTTGTGGTCATGATTTTCATACAACAGCATTATTAGGTGCGGCGACAGTGTTGAAGGGACGTGAAAAGCAGCTAAAGGGCAGGATACGTCTAATTTTTCAGCCTGCAGAAGAAGATAATGGTGGAGCTCGACAGGTCATAAATGCTGGAATGTTAGAAGGAGTTGCGGCGATTATCGGTTTTCATAATAAGCCAGAGTTGCCTGTTGGTACGATTGGGATTAAAGAAGGTCCTTTGATGGCAGCTGTTGATCGGTTTAAGTTGACAATTAGAGGCACTGGAAGCCATGCTGCTGCACCTCATAATGGGTCAGACCCAATTTCGACTGCCTGTCAGATAGTGACTGCTTTGCAAAGTATCATTAGTCGTCATGTATCTCCTGTGGATACGGCGGTTCTAAGTGTGACTCATATTTCAGGTGGTAACACATGGAATGTCATCCCTGAGATGGTTTTTATAGAGGGGACCATCCGTACTTTTTCAAAAGAAGTCCAAGAAAAAGTGAGAAAATTAACGGCACAAGTTGCGATAAACCTTCCTATTGCGTTTGATCAGAGTGGAAGTATAGAGTGGATTGAAAGCCCACCAGCTGTTTGGAATGATCCTGATTTGGCTACTAGAGTCAGCCAAGTCACACGAGAATTTGCTGATATTATTGTTCCAGAAGTGACTTTGGGCGGAGAAGATTTTGCTTATTATCAAGATGAAATACCCGGTTTATTTGCTTTTATTGGCACTGAAAGCCCTCATGAATGGCATCATCCAGCTTTTGAGGTTGACGATAGAGCTTTAGCAGTTGCTGTGACCTACTATGTTGAAAATGCGGTGAAGTTACTGAAAGATTACAACTCACCAGCTGTGAAAATAGTGAGGGATAGTTAAGGTCTGTTTAGTAATAATCTGGTTTGACGCTACAAAGTTAATGATAAGATGGAGAAATCCATTCGTTTAATCAATTAATTAAAAAGCTAGTTTTTAAGAAAATAGTTTTGAGTATCGGGCGATGACTATTTGAAATGTAGGGAGTCGAATGAATGAAAAAAAGAGAATTCATTGTTCAAGATCTATTAAGTAAAATCTATCAAAATCAATTTTATGAAGGGAAGCTACCTAATCAGCGGGCATTGGCAGAGAGTTACGGGGTATCTCGTTTTACTATTCAAGAGGCCATAAAAAACCTTCAAGATATAGGGGTTATAAAGGTTGTCCAAGGCTCAGGAATGTTTATTTCAAAAGAGGCAAAACAACATCCGTTAGTCTATAATTCTTTAACTCGTAATCCCTATGATCGGATTTCTTCGAAACTTATAAGTCTTACAAAGGAAGTTGCAGATGACAAAGATTGCCAGACTTTCCAACTTGCAAAGGGAGATGGAGTCTGGTGTTTTCGGCGGTTGCGAATTGTTAATTTACAATTGACACAAATTGAGACGTCTCGGATGCCTGTTTCCCTTTTTCCAGATCTTAATCAAGAGGTGATTGAGAGTTCAATTCAGAAGTTTGTCCAACAGAGTGGGTTTAAAATTTCTCATTATATTACGAGCTATACCCCAGTTTTAGTGACAAAAGAACAGGCTGCCCATCTTCAATGTAAGAAGGGCAGCCCAGCAATGAAAATTGATAACCGTTGCTTGCTTGATGACGGTCGTGTTTATGAAGCTAGTGAGGTCATTGCAATTGATTACTCATGTACCTATATTACGCCTTTTAACAAGCAAAATCATCAATTTAGGCAATAGTTTGTTTAAGGTGTGATCAATGTTCCGTCTGGGATTCGGCTTTGAGTCCATTCGTGTTCTCGATAAACGGGTGGGAAATCTGTGGCCAAGCTATCGGCAAAATCAACGCCAATGCCTGGTTTATCGATTGGATAGAAATAGCCTTTGACTGGTTCGGGTACATGACTAAACAGCGTTTTAGTTGTTGCAGGAACATCAATGTTCTCTTGAATAGCTGAATTATGTAAATGAATATTAAGGTGAGTATTGACAGCTAGACCAATAGGGGTAATATCTGATGGTGTATGCCAAGCCATTCTTATGCCCATTGCATCACAGAAATGAGCTAGCTTTAAGGCCGGCGTAACTCCGCCAATTTGCGATACATGAGCTCTCATGTAATCAAGTTGACGATTAATGACAAGATTTTTCCATTCGGCTGGATTATTAAACAGCTCACCAGTTGCTATAGGTGTGCTTGTTTGAGCTCGCACTTGGGCAAGCCATTCATTTTGATTGGGTGGAAGGATATCTTCCAAAAAGAATAAATCGAAAGGTTCGGCTTTTTTTGCAAATTGAACAGCTTGATTAGGAAATAGGCGCTCATGAACATCGTGCAACATTTGAAATTGTTCACCGTATTTTTCTTTGATAGCGGCGAACATTTTTAACGTCGTGTTCATGTATTGATTCTGATCGAAGTAAGACCCCGCCAATTGCCCCTCCGGTAAGTTCATGTTAGTGCCATTTCCACCATAAAAACCTAGTTGACAACGAATGTACTGATAGCCTTCTGCTAAAAAGCTGTCTATTTCTTGATATAATGTATCTAAATCATCTGCGACAGCATGGGTATAAGCTGGAATAGCTGTTCGTGATTTCCCGCCAAGGAGTTGATAAAGTGGCATGTCTGCAAGCTTTCCTTTAATATCCCAAAGGGCCATATCAACACCTGAAATGGCATTATTAATGACTGGACCATTCCGCCAATAAGCGTTGACGAGCATCATTTGCCATAAATCCTCAATATTAGTTGTATCTTTTCCCATTATGATTGGTTTGATGTATTCTTCCACCATTGTTTTGACTGCTAAAGGACGCTGTTGAAATGTTGCACAACCATAACCAGTTACCCCTCGATTTGTTTCAATTTTTACGACTACTAAATTATGTCTATCAGGTCTGATAGCGTAACAGCTAACATCTGTAATGATTGTTTGCTTCATATTTCCACTCCTTAAAATAGTTATCTATAGTTGCTATTTAACCATGCCAGTTAGTTAGAGTCAATTTGGCATGCTGAAACGATTTATTATCGATAAAAACCAGTCCAATTAAGTGGTTTTAATGTTTGAAAAGCTATTTATATCACGTTTTATTCAGTTTTTTTTAAGTTTTAGGACTGTTTTGCGTAATCCGGATTATATGCTATTATGATTTTGCAAACGGAATCACGAAAAACTTTAAAGAAATGAGTTGGTAGTAATGAAACATGAACAATCTGTTCAGGAGATAATTGAAAATGTTGGAGGAGAAAGTAATATTAACAATGCATGGCATTGTATGACTCGGTTACGTTTTGATTTGAAAGACATTGACAAAGTAAACTATGAGGCCTTGGAAAAGATTCCCGGTGTTATGGGAACGAAATATCAAAGCGATCAATTACAAGTAGTCATTGGTACAACTGTTACCGAATATTTTGCAACACTAGCAGCTGTTTTGAATTTAGATGATGGAGAAGTACCTGATACTTCAACTGATACTCATGAGAAAAAAGGCTTAGTGTCACTTTTCATGGATACTGTTTCTGGCGTGTTTGGGCCGATTGTCCCAGCAATTGCTGGTGCAGGAATGATCAAGGGGCTGATGGCAGGGTTAGTTGCATTGAAGGTCATTTCTAATACGACCCCGACATTTCTAGTCATAGATATGTTAGCAAGTGGTGTTTTTACCTTTTTACCATTTTTTGTGGCAGCATCCGCTGCAAGAATTTTTAAGACTAATATGTATTTAGCAATTGCTATTGCAGCAACGTTACAATTTCCTACAATGACGGCGGCCGTAGCAGCAGGTGAAGTTTCTCAATTTTTATTATTTGGTGTTTTACCAGTTCCGGTATTTAACTATGCGGGGACAGTCATTCCAATTATTTTCTCGGTTTTGGCCTTGAGTTATATTTTTAATTGGGTGGACAAAATTTTACCAGAGGTTTTAAGAACTGTTTTTACCCCGACTATCTCATTATTTTTAGCGGGTTTGCTTGCTTTAACAGTGATCGGACCTATCGGAATTCATGCAGGTAATTTGTTAGCAGATGGTGTAAGCTGGTTGTTTTCAATTTCTCCTATTTTAGCAGGTGTGATTGTCGGAGCAATTCGTCCGATTGCTATATTGACAGGCTTACATCACGCGATGACTCCAATCGCGTTGCAAAATTTTGCTAATCAAGGGTACGACATGCTAATGCCAATGATGTTTATGGCAAATATGGCGATTACTGGTGCAACGGCAGCGATGTACTTTAAAGCAGATAACAAACAAGAAAAATCAATTATTGTTTCAGCGGCTGTCTCAGGTTTATTAGGCATTACTGAACCAGCATTGTTTGGGGTGTTAACTAAGTATAAAAAAGCTTTTATTGCGGCCACTATAGGTAGTTCAGTAGCCTCTGCCTTCATTAGTGCTTTTGGTGTCAGGATATATGGCTATATTCTATCCAGTATTTTCAGTTTACCGGCTTATATTGGTCAATACTTTATTTTTGCTGCATTAGGAATTGTGATTGCAATTGGTGTATCTTTTGGAGTAGCTTACTTTTTTGTCCCAAAAGCACAAAAAGCATAAAATTTTTTCAAATGAAGCTGGAATCATTGCCATTTCTTTGAAAGTAATTCTATTTGAGACAACCGAAGTTAGGACATATATCCTAGCTTCGGTTTTTTATTTTGAGATACAGTTGTTTTCTACGTGGGCAAAACTAATAACGAATAAGAAAGTAAACGGTTCCTTAATTTGGAATGATGGTGACAGGAGGTTCTCTGATTAGGAAATCAGTCATAATAGAATGATTTTACTGGTTAATGATAGAGAAATCAGATTAGATATAGCCACTTTTTTAGTGAAACAGACTATTGTGATTTTAAGCACAAGCTGCTATTATTTAAGTATATGTGCAAAGGGTTTCAAAAAGTTATTGTATCACAGAGATTAATAGTGAGAGAGGGAAAAGTATGATAAAAAAAAGGTTGAAATTATTGGTGTGTCTATCAGCATTGATAGCTGTGACAGGATGTTCTAACAAGGACTCGGAGAAAGAGGCTAAAGTAAAAGTACCATTCAATAGTGAGGTTGTTGTCTCTGCTGAAAGTGTAAAAGCTGACAAAGAAGAAGTAGTATTGGTTGACTGTCGTGGGGAGGATAATGCAAAAAAAGGGACGATTGAGGGGGCAACTGCTATCTCTTGGCAATATTTGTCAGATGTGGAAAAGACAACTCAAGGCGACTATGAGTGGGGACTTGTCTATGAGCCAGTAGAATTGGCTAAACGACTTGGTGAAATTGGCATAGGAAAAGAAGCCGACTTAGTTTTATTTTCAGATGGTGTTGAAGGCTGGGGAGAAGAAGGTCGGATTTTATGGACGTTACAGCAGGCAGGATATGAAAATGCCAAGATGGTTGACGGTGGTATAAAAGCTTTGAAAGAGGCCGGGTTTGAAACAACTAAAAATGTAACAAGTTTAGAGCCAGTCGAGGTCAAGATAGACGAACTGGATAAAAGCCATAGTATAGAAACAAAGGAACTCGAAAAAAATATAAAAGATTATAAAATAGTAGACGTTCGTTCTGTGAAAGAGTACGAAGGTGCCACAAAATTTGGTGAAGCCAAAGGAGGTCATCTTCCTAATGCAATTAATCTACCGTATACGGAGTTATTTGATAAAGAGGGACAGTTGAAATCCAATAAAGAGATCGAAAAATTGGCTAGTGAGGCTGGTTTAAATAAAGAGGACAAGATTGTTACTTATTGCACTGGTGGGATTCGTTCTGCTTATATGCAAGTGATTTTAGATGCCGTTGGTTACACTCAGGTGAAAAACTACGATGGTTCTTATTATACTTGGTCGGCTAATAATGAGGTTGAAAAATAACCGATGTACAGAAATTCGATAAGTGAATAAATGAGCAAAAAAGTTAATCAGAGTTAGATAAATTATATTAAAAGAGGTGGCTTTTGTGTACGCAATGAAAAAATTTAAGTTTGGGTTAGCTGTATCAGCCTTGATAGTCTTAGTCGGATGTCAACAGGCGCCAAAAGAAGAAACAAAAAGTGGCAAGGAAGTACCAACAGAAGAAAGGTTAGTAGGAACAATTAAAGAGAACGATTTTTTTGTTGATGCTAAGTGGGTCAATGAAGCTGTAAAAGACACTGATACAGTTGTTTTAGAAGCCTCTTATGGTGAGGGTGAAAGCTATCAAAAAGGTCATTTGCCAAATGCGGTACACATGGACACAATGGAAATTGAAACAGAGGAAAGCCACTGGAATATTTTAGAAGCAGATAGTTGTGAGGAGGCCTTTCTGTCGAAGGGGATTACAAAAGATAGTCAGTTAATTGTTTATTCGGAAGACATCAATGCTGCTGCGAGAGTGGCGTTTGTTGCTTATTGGCTTGGGGTAGAAAAGGTTAAGATTTTGGATGGTGGACTGGCCGCATGGACAAGTGCTGATTATGATCTTGAAAAAGGCGTCCAAAAAAGCAAAGAGGCGACTGATTTTGGTGTGACGGTTCCAGCCAGACCAGAATATCTGATTAAGACAGCAGATGATTTACTTGCAGTTCAAGCAGAAAATCCAGAGCTAGTTTTGGCTAGTATTCGAAGTTGGGAAGAGTTTATTGGTGAGACAAGTGGGTATGCGTATATTGAAAATGCAGGAGAGCCTTTAGGAGCGGTTTATGCTAAATCTAGCAAATCTAGTGCTGATGTTGCATATTTAGTTAATGAGGACGGCACAATTAAGGAACCGACAGCTATTTTTAAAGAATGGCAAGAGTGGGGAATTACGCCTGACAAAGAAGTCGCGTTTTATTGCGGAACTGGCTGGCGAGCGGCAACAGCCTTCTTCATTTGTTTGCAAGAAGGATGGGAGAATGTTCGACTATATGATGGTGGTTGGTATGATTGGGATTTAGGCCATCAGAAAGATCCAGCTAAGTATCCTGTTCAGGTTGGTGATCCACGAGATACCAAGACTTTAGAAATTAAAAAATAATAGGAGATGGAGCCCAATCATGATTAGACGAAGTGGGATTATATTTATTCATATTTGTCAACTGGGGCTATTAGCTGTTCTTTATCAAGCACAAAAATATTATGCCAATCATTTGGGGTTTATGCGGAATGTGTCTTTTTTTACAAAAAAAGTTGGAACGGGGTTTATTGGTTTAGTCGTTAACCTATTAGCGATGTTATTATTAGTGCTGGCCTTTATTTTAATCTTTAGACTGTTAAAGAAACAAAGATCGATTGTACTTTGGTTTGAGGTAGGTGTCTTGTTGACTTTGTGCGTGGGATTTGTTGTGTGGCAATGGTGTCTGTCACCACTAGTCATTTCAATTTATTATTTTGCATCGGCTAGTTTTTTCATAGCAATTTGTGGTCAATATGGCGTAATGGCTTTACGATTAAGAATAGAAAAATAGGATGAAAAGAGGGGTTAAGATGAAAAAGGTAATCAAAAAGAGTGTTGCTGTATTTTGTTTGTTAGTAGTAGGACTAGGGTTAGCAGCTTGTAATAAAAAGGAAAATGATCGTGCTGAGGATGACATCAAATGGCAATTTATTACAGCGGATGATATGAAATCAGCGATAGAGGATAAGGAAAGCTATCAAATTATTGATATTCAACCGAAAAAGGATTTTGCTAAAGGGCATTTACCCGGATCAATAAGTGTGCCTGCTTATCCAGTCGATACACCTGAGCTAGAAAAAATGATCACAGATGCGGTACCTGATTTTACTGACGGTGCTGATCCGATTTATGTTATGTGCCCAGGTGGAGGTGGAGGTGCTAAGCGTACAATTTCGTTGATGCAAGAAAAAGGTATTGCCGCAGAGCGGTTAATTATTGTTGAAAAAGGAGCTAAAGGTTGGCCTCATGAAGAGCTATGGGTAACTGATTAGAACTGACTCAAGTGAAAGGGGAATAAGATGAAAGAAAAATGGCTAAGTAAACATCATAAGTTGTTAATAGTACTGCTAATTTTGGCACTAGTCGTCTCTAGCTATTTATTGATACCGTCTGTTAAGACGGCGGTCAATCAGGCTACTAGAATGTTGGCAAGTGCCAATATAGAAGCACTTAAAGACTATATTCTGTCCTTTGGCGCTCTAGCACCAATTGTATCTATGTTGTTAATGATGTTCCAATCAATTGTCGCCCCTTTACCAGCTTTTGTTATTACTTTTGCCAATGCTTGGGTTTTTGGCTGGATGCAGGGAGCCTTTTATTCTTGGACAGGTGCAATGTTAGGAGCTGTTTTATGCTTTTATATATCACGCTTTTTAGGGCGTCCTGTGGCGGAAAAACTAGTAACGGCTCCTGCTTTGAAAAAGATGGATGGTTTTTTTGCGGAATATGGGAATTATACGATTTTGATTTGTCGTTTAGTTCCGTTTATTTCCTTTGATGTAGTTAGCTACGCGGCAGGGTTGACAGGGATGGGACTTGGTTCATTTTTAGTGGCAACAGGAATTGGTCAATTACCAGCTACGATTGTCTATTCATTTGTTGGAGGCAGTTTAGGGAAAGAGACTAAGGTCATGCTATATGGTATTTTAGGTTTTTGTTTATTAGTTGTGATGTCGTTAATTTTGAAAAAAGTTTTATTAAACAAGAAAAATCGTCAGGAAGTTGTTGGTGAGAATGACAAAGTATAGTGAGGAAACTTTAGAGTTGGCTCGCTTTATTGCGGAGAAATGTACGGCTTGTAGACGTTGTACGACAGATTGCTTGTTTTTGCAAAAATATTGTGAGACACCTAAAGAGTTATTTTCAACGATTGTTGAAAGTGAGGAGAGTGAACCGATCATTCCTTTTTCTTGCTTGCTATGTGGTCGTTGTACGGTCGTTTGTCCTTTTAAGTTAGAATTAGATAAGGCCTTTTTAGCAATGCGTCAAGATTTAATTAGAGCAAATAAAAAGCGACCACTCAAGCAATTACAATCAGTTGATTTTCACCAATTTTTTTCATGTAGTTCCTTTTTTACAGGGAATAATCGAGGAGGACGAAAACAATGACGTATGGTTTCATGGCAGGCTGCTCGCTTAGTTCATCTAGTCCAACTCGGATCAGTCAAATAATAGCATATTTAAATGGACATTATCCTGATTTAGTATTGATTCAGGGCTGTTGTGGCAAGCCAACGAAATATATTGGCGACGAAGTGATGTTTAAGCAGCGATTTGGCAGACTAGCGGAAACAATCGAAGAGTGTCAAGTTGATGAGCTGATAGTGGCTTGTCAAGGGTGCTTAGCGATGATGAATCAAGAACAACAATTTCCTGTAAAATCGTTATGGGTGATTATGGCTGAGCTAGGCCTACCTCAGGAGTTGAAGAATAAAGCGCAAGATAGTGATGTTATTTTTTCCGTACAGGATTCTTGCCCAACAAAAGAATTAACAGAGATTCATCAAGCCGTTCGTGAAATTCTGGCTGAATTGGGGTATAAAGTTGCTAAAAATAGGTTGAGTGGTAAAAATACATTGTGTTGTGGTATGGGCGGTATGTGTGGTGTGACAAACCCGTCTCTGGCGAAAGCGCAGGCGACGAAACGAGTTAATGATTTTAAGACGGAGCAATTAGTCACCTATTGCGCAACTTGTACGTCTGCCATGATTTTAGGTGGCGGACAAGCTTGGCATTTATTAGATTTGATTTTTGGAAAAGTGATTTATCAGGGGGATAAAGTTGAGTCAGATCCATTGAGTCACCCGATAAAGGCTTGGGCGAATCGATATCGGTCGAAAAGAATCATTCAGAGGGGATAAAACTTACTGATGAAGAAAATTTTGATATTTAGCATGAGTGTCATCATTTTAGTTGTGATGGCATATAAATTTGGCTTTATCGACTTACTAACAGATGTGAATGAGTTGAGACAATGGTTGGCTAGTTTTGGCTGGTGGAGTTACTTATTATTCATTTTATTAGGAATTATTGTAGCTGTATTGATGTTGCCGGGACAATTACTAGCTGTTGCAGGCGGGTTGCTATATGGCGGTTGGATAGGTGGTACTTTGACTATCATCGGCGCTTCTATTGGCTGTTCAATTTCATTTATTATTGGCAAGTTTATCGCTAGAGAGTATGTGATTAAACGTTTTGGACGAACTGACATTTTTCAAAGGATTGAAAAGGGAGTGGTCGAAAATGGCGTCTCCTTTTTAATCTTTACTCGATTAGTTCCGGTATTTCCTTATGCTATTCAGAGTTATGCCTATGCATTAACACCCATGACAGTAGGGAAATTTTCTCTGATCTCTTTTGTGACAATGATGCCTGCTAGTTTTATTTATGCGTTTATGGCATCTGAAATTGCGACTAAAGGCGTGTCGCTTCATTTGATGTTAGAACTTGCTTTAGCGGGAATTTTGTTGAGTTTATTGTCTGTTGTTCCAAAGAGATTATGGCGAAATAAGATTTAATAGAAAAAAACTATACTAGTACTGAAGGAATGAGTCAATCAAGCAAATGATGAAAGGGAGTAAAAATGAAAAAGAATGTGATAATAGTATTAGTCTTGTTAATGAGTTTAACTCTAGGTGGTTGTCAAAAGGGATCGAAGGATTCTGATGATAAAGAGACGAGTAAGGTAGTGGAACCGATGTCTTTCGAGGAGGCCGAGAAAACAGCTAAAGGAAAAACCGTTACGTTTTACGGTTTTGGAGGCTCGGAAAAAGCAAATCAATGGGTAGATGAAGAAATTATGCCAAAGATGAAAGAAAAATATAACATTAAGCTTAAACGCATTCCGATGGGGATTGATGATATTCTAACAAAATTATCAAATGAAAAGGAAGCGAAAGCAAAGACTGGGGATATTGATGTTATTTGGATTAATGGGGAAAATTTTTACACAGCTAAACAAGCGAATTTGTTATTTGGCCCTATTACAGATAAGGTTAGTAATTTTGATAAGTTAATGGATGTTGCTGGTCATAATTCTCTTTACGATTTCGGAGTGGAGATTGCTGGCTATGAGGTACCTTATGGAACTGCTCAACTGGTCTTTGCGGGGGATAAAAAGAATTTTAGTGACGGATATCCGACTAGCGCTGCAGCTATGCTTGACTATGCCAAAGCTCACCCTGGCAAATTAACTTATACGGCGCCTCCAGAATTTACAGGAAGTGCGTTTGTTCGCAATATTATTTGTGATGTCATTGGGTTTGATGCGTTGGATCAAGCTCCAGCTGAAAGGGAAGAGCTCTATCAAGTGATTAAACCAGGGCTTGACTATTTAAATGACTTGAAACCCTATTTATGGCAAAAAGGAACAACTTATCCAGCGACAACAGCTGAATTAGATCAGATGTTTGCTGCTAATCAGATTTATATGACCTATAGTTATTCGCAAATGCACGTGGCTGAAAAACGTCAGGACAAAGAGTTTAAAGAGAGTGTTGAAACCTTTATTTTTGATAAGGGGACTATCACAAATCAAAATTATTTAGCAATTGCTGAAAATTCTGCTGTAAAGGACGCTGCTTTGTTATTGATAAATGAGATGATTAGTGAAGAGGCTCAATTGAAGAAAGCAACGGCTGACTATGGTTATGCTATTCCCCCTTTTGATGCAACTAAGTTGTCTGAGGAGTCCTTGACCTCTTTAGCGAGTTTATATGATAATAAAGGGGTATTGAGTTTAGAAGAGTTGCAGGCTAAACAGATTCCAGAAGTTGCGGCAAAAAAAATAGCGTTGATTGAGGAGCTTTGGAAAGAGCATGTTTTACATGAGTAGGAAGTCATGGTTAAAACTCGTGCCATTTATTAGTTTAAATGGCGCGATTCTTTTAGGTGCATTATTTAAGGCTTTACAGGTTAGCCTAGGCTATTATCCAATTATTGGACTAGATACACTAACTTTTGAGTATTATAATAAGGTTATTAGCGACCCTTATTTTCAACAGTCCTTGTTGTATACACTTTATCTAACTTTTAGCTCGGCCATTTTTTCGCTTATGCTTGGCTTAGGATTAGCGATGCTCTTACTGAAGGTAGGCGAACAGAAAAAAAAATCGTTAAAACTTTTTCAATTACCGATTACCTTACCTCATATTATTGTGGTAATGATGATTCTGCAATTGTTTTCTCAGACTGGATTATTGTCGCGTTTATGTTTAGCAGTTGGCTTAATTAGTGATGGCGGACAATTTCCTTTGTGGGTTCACGATCAAGGAGGAGTGGGGATTATTTTAGTGTTTTTATACAAACAAATTCCCTATGTCGCTGTGACATTACTTGCGATTTTGCAACGAGTTGATTTTGGGTACAATGTCGTGGCGAAGAACTTAGGAGCTTCTTTTAGGCAACGTTTTTGGCATATAACTTTGCCTCTAATTCAACCAACATTATTGAGCCTTTTTGTCATCATCTTTGCCTTCGCATTTGGGTCCTTTGAGGTTCCTTATTTGTTAGGTAGTCCTAGTAGAGAACCGCTAGCAGTAACAGCGTACGCATTGTTTGGACAGGCTGATTTAGCAAGTCGTCCTCAATCAATGGCGTTAAATGTAGTAATGTCAATCATCTGCTCGAGTATAGTGTTAATTAGTTTGGCAGTCAGCCGTTGGTTGCCAGGTGGGAATCAGCGAGGAATCATTCATGGATAACTATAAGATGTTACGTCATTTATGTGCACTAGTGATTCTAGTTCCGTTGATCTGGTTACTTGTGTTGGGGATTAGTCAAGAGTGGGTATACCCTAATCTGTTGCCAGCAAAGGTAACTTTGCGTCATTTTCGTGAAATAATTTTATCTGATTCTCAATTGAAAGCGGCAATGATAAACAGCTTTTTGATTGCGAGTCTTGCAACCTTTGCAACGATGTTAATTGCCATTCCTGCAGCTAAGATTTTTGCTTTACAGCGGTCTATTTCTGTTCGGGCATTGTCTATTTTATTATACTTCCCATTAATTTTACCTGCTGTGGCGATTATAACTGCCACACAAACGACGATGATTCAATTAAGATTAACAGGCACACTAACGGGTGTAATTAGTGTCCATATCTATTTTATGCTACCTTACGCTCTGCAAATACTGATTCAAATGTACCGTCAAATAGGGATGGGCTACGAGTTAAGTGCAAAAAATCTAGGCGCTAGCAGCTGGCAAATATGGCGTCATGTCACCTTTCCTTTATTAAGACCGGGAATGATTTCGGCTAGTGGATTAGTCTTCATTATTTCGATGAGTCAATATCTCCCGACCTTTTTTATCGGGGGAGGGACAATTGTAACATTACCGATGCTTTTAATACCGTATGCCCAAAATGGTCGCATGCAGATGGCATCTGCCTATAGTTTAATTTTTATTGCGGTATCCCTTTTTGGGGTAGCAGTGATTAACCGAATTTTGGCGATAGGCAAAAATAAAAGATGAAAGGAGCCGTGGCTATGGGCCTTGAGTTACATCAAGTTGGATTTAGTTATCAACGGCAATCTATTTTAAAAGAGATTGAATTGAGTATTTCTCCGGGAGAAATAGTGACATTATTAGGTCCATCTGGAGTAGGAAAAACGACGTTGTTGAAAATAATTGCTGGACTTGAAACTGGTTATACTGGTGAAGTAATATTTAGCCATGACTATTCGTTAAAGGAAACTATTTTGGTCTTTCAGGACTATTGGTTATTTCCGCATATGACAGTTATTGATAATATTTCTTTTGGCCTGAGAATGAAAAAAGAGTCAAAGGCGGTAACGGATCAAAAAGTCGCTAGAATTATTGATAAATTAGCATTAGCGGGATTAGAAAAGGCATATCCTGCTGAACTATCTGGTGGTCAACAGCAACGGGTGGCTCTAGCCCGTGCAGTGGTTTTAGAACCTAAGTTGTTATTATTAGATGAGCCATTTTCAAGTTTGGATGCTAATTTAAGGGCGACTACTCGAGATTATTTGATTGGCTTGCAAAAGGACTATCAGTTTAGTATTTTGCTTGTGACACATGATAAAGAAGAGGCATTTCAATTATCTGATCGAGTAGCAGTTATGCTGGCAGGCCGACTTGTGCAAATCGCAAGTCCAAAGGAGCTCTATTTTATGCCTACTAATAAGGATGTGGCTGATTTCATCAATGAAACAAATTATCTGCGAGGGACTGTTTCGGGAACGAGCTATGTGATTTCAGAAACAAATGACAGGATTTCTAAGGTGTTAAATCCCAATCAAATAAGTGGGGAAGCATTGTTATTAATCCCTTTTGGTCAACCGTTTAGCTTCGGAAAACAGGGGATTTCTGGTGTTATTGAGAGTGTCAGTTGGTTACCAAATGGTCAGCGTTATCGGATTAAAATTGGGGCGACAAGTTGCCAATTCACTAATATTCAGGGGCAGGGAGAAATCGGTCAAAGGGTCTATTTGATGCCTACTCAGCCAAATATTTGGCAGGTGTTGCTACCGTGATCTGCTCAATTATTATACCTACTTTGAATGAAGAATCGACGATTGAGAGTTTGTTGAGGTCACTTCAGCAAATACCTACAGAGATGTCACTTGAGATAATTGTTGTTGATGGAGGGAGTCAGGATAGAACTGTTGAACTAGCAAGACCTTATGCAAAAGTGGCGCATCTACCAGCTAGTAATCGTGGCAAGCAATTGGTTTATGGTGCAAGTCTTAGCAAAGGAAGGCTGTTGTGGTTTTTACATGCTGATTCTAAGGTAACGGCAACGATTGATATTTTTCAAGAGATGGTATCGTTGTTAAATCAGGATGGATATTCTGCTGGTTTTTTTCCTCTCTATTTTTATGATAGTCAACGCTTATTTTTTCGATATTTACAAGTTACATCAAATTGGCGAGCCCGCAAATTGGGGTTAATCTTTGGTGACCAGGGCCTTTTTTTGTGGCGTAGTACGTATCAGCTAGCAGGGGGATTTGATGAGGAACCGTTGATGGAAGATTGGTTACTGAGCCGTCGACTGTACAGACAGGGGAAATTTGCTAATCATTCCAGCAAAATTGGGACATCCGCGCGTCGCTTTATTGTTGGCGGGCTTTGGCGTACTCATTTAAGCATGCATTATTTAAAATTGCGGTTTATGTTAGGAGCTTCTCCAACAACATTGGTCAAGAGCTACCAGCAAAAGAAAGGATGATGAAAATGGAGAAAAAAATCAAAGCTTATTGTCAAGAGGTTGGATTACCACAGCTACTTGGTTTAAATGACTCCTTTAAAATCCAATTTCTTGCTCAAGGAGAATGTAATCAAAACTATCTGATGGATGATGGGAAAAAAAGTTATGTGTTTCGAGTTAATTATGAGAGTCAACTTGATTTACCTAATCAGATAGAGTATGAATATCATGCTCTTGAGTGGCTAAAGCCAACTAAAAGAACACCTGTCCCTTATTATGTTGATGATAGTCGTGTCTATTTTTCGCAAGGAATTCTAGTGATGGCATTTTTAGAGGGTAGACCACTTGATTATCGACGAGATTTAGTTGAAGCGGCTGCTATATTTGGGGATATTCACGGACGTTCAGCGGCAAGTAATCAACAGCTTAAGAGGGAATATAACTTGTTGACAGAACGCGTACAAGAGTGTCGTCGGCTTTTAGAACCTGCGTTTAATAGTCCGTATATTGAGGCCAAACAATTAAAATTATTTGATCGAGCTTTGAATGAGTGTCAGCAAGGTATTAGACAAGAACAAGTTTTTGAGCAGTTGAATCATTGGTGTGTAACAAATACGGAGGTTAATTCGCATAATTTTATTATAGGGGATAGTCAAGGCTGGTTGATAGATTGGGAAAAACCGGTTATTAGTCATCCATGTCAAGATTTGACTCAATTCTTAGCATCAACAACAACCCTATGGCGATCGAATCAGCGGCTAACGGAGGAAGAGAAGCAACTATTTATAACTCATTATGTAGCTCGAACGGGTTTTAAACGTGATGAATTAGAAGAGGCTCTCGCAATTTACAGTCCTTACTTAATGCTGCGAGCACTTGCTTGGTCGGCAATGGCTTATGATCAGTATATGTCAGGTGAGAAATTACTAAAAAATGAAACTATATTCAGGAAGGTCAGTCAATACATGGAAATTGATTTTTTGGAACATGCGTTGAAGGAACGGGTAATTTAATATGACTAAACGAGCTATTATTATTTTTACACGAATTCCGGTTCCAGGTAGAGTGAAGACGCGTCTAGTTGGAAAATTGTCAAAAAATGACTGTGCAGAAATTCAAGAAGCGATGATTTTTGATTTATTCCGTAAGCTAGAAGAGTTAGTTGATGAGGATCATGATATTTTTGTTTGTTATTCTGACGAGCGAGAACCGAGTGACTTTTTAAGCAAGCTTCCTCAAAGCTATCAATATTTTCCGCAAGAAGGAGCCACGATTGGCCAACGAATGAATCAAGCGTTTGTGACTCTTTTTAATCGTGGTTATCAACAACTAGTATTGATTGGTAGCGATATTCCTGAAGTTACGCCACAGACGATTACCCAGGCTTTTTCTTTACTGGAGTCACGAGATATTGTGATTGGTCCTTCTTTAGACGGTGGTTACTACTTAATTGGTGCACACAGGCAGTCACTTGATTTTATTTTTTTGGAAACTGATTTTCCTTGGGGAGGTAAAAGTGTGTTCCAACAGACGATAATTAAAATAGCAGAAAAAAACTTGTCTGTTGCAAAAGTTGAGTCATTGGTTGATATTGACTATCATGATGATTTGTCTCACTATAAGACTACCCCGTTGCCTGATAATCTGTTATTAAATGACTGGCTGATCCGAAATCAGCGTTGTTCAAGCTGATTAAATTTAGCTGTATAATCGAGTAGATTAGCAATTGAGAAAACGTGAGTGGTTCGTGAAACTGTGGGAGGTAAAAAATGAAACAAGTAATAATTGATTGTGATAATACCTTGGGATTGCCTGATCGAGACGTTGACGATGGGGTGACTTTACTTTATTTATTAGGAATGACAGAGGTTGAGGTTTTGGGCGTGACGCTAACCTATGGGAATAGTGATAGTAAGTCAGTGGAGCGGGCGAGTCGGAATCTTATAAGCAAGTTTGGTCTAGAGGTTGTTCTCTATCCAGGGGCAGAGAATAAGGAAAATCGTCGTAGCGTGGCTAGCCGATTTTTAGCTGAGAGTGTTGCGAAAGCGCCAAAGGAAATTACGGTAATTGCGACAGGGGCATTGACCAATTTGTTCGGAGCAGTGGCTTATAATCCTAGATTTTTCCAGCAAGTCAAAGAGATCATTGTAATGGGTGGGACATTGGCACCTTTGGAAGTGAACCAACATTTAGTTAAGGAACTTAATTTTTCATGTGACCCAGAAGCGACCCAAGCGGTATTACTTTCTGAGGCACCATTGGTTATTATGAATGGTCATTTAACTGCTCAAGCATTTTTTCCGCGGGAGTTATGTGACGGGTTAGTTAACAGTGAGACTGAAAAAGGGAAATGGTTGTCGGATGCCTTGGGTGAGTGGTGTGATTGGAATCTTCAACATCTGGGATTAGATGGGTTTTGTAATTGGGATATGACGACAGCAATTTATTTACACGATCCAAGTTTATTTTCTGATGAGCAAGTTTGGCTAAGTCCATATCAGGAATTAACTGAAGGACGTATGACTATTTCAAGTGAATTAGGCAAAGGTAAATTGGTAAGGATGCCAGAGCATATTTTAGATGTTCAGGCTTTTAATCAGCTGATGATTGAAACGATTCAACGCTTGGGATGATCTACCAAGGTAAAAAGATGGTTATCGAGTGTTTTGTATGGGGAGATGGGGTTATTTTATTTTAAAAAGGAACGTGGGAAGCATACTATCCCAACGTTCCTTTTTTAGCTAGTTTAATTAACAAATAAATTGATTGACTATCTTACCTTCTAAAAGATAGTCTGGTAAGGTGGTTTTGATAGTTGTTTGGATGCTTTGCAATGATGTTTCATCGTCTTCAAATGCATAGGCAATCATCAAGGCATGTCTAGTATCTTCATTAATCATGCCCCGTGAAGAATCACTGGTTGGACCACCAAAATAACCAAGGCCATCCTTTAAAACGAGAGCACCTTCGAGATTAACAGCAGCTTTTCCAATGCCGGGATAGCTCGTACCAGTTTCACCAACTGTTAATTCAATCGGCAACGATAATTTGTCCAAATCATAGACGCCAAAAGGTAGTTTGTATCGTAATGAGAAATAATTATTCAAATCAACAAGGGAGTTGATTTGATAGAGCCCTTTCTGTTGGACAACTCGGCGCCAAAGACTGTCAGACGAAGGTCTAAAACGAGCAGGATCTTTTCCGTAGTGCTTGTAGGCTGCTTTAGTTGCTATGATTGATGGATTTATACGTATCTCCTCAAGTTGGTCATGCTGCTCAATGTCTTTAATGAGCGGATTTAGTAACTCTTCCCAGATAGCACGTTGTTTTTTTTCATAAGAAAAGGTTAGTTCTGTTACGAGTAACTTCAAGTGTGGTGTTTCAGCTGTAATTCGAGTATTTATTGCAATAGTCATGTTTAGTCTCTCCCTTAAGTTAGATTCGTTGTAGTTAAAGAGAGACTGGTACGTCGTTTTCAAATAATGGGGCAAAGAACATCTAATCGCTCCTTTCTCCTGATGGTGTATAAGATTAGTCTATCATGTCGAGAATTAAAAGGGAAACGGTTTATAAGATTAGTTGATCATACCAATCTTTAGGCAGTATCTTTGTTTTTTGAATAAAGATTGTGTACAATTAAATTGTTCACAAGTTAGGAGTGAAGAGATGAGTTCTGTTAGTCGCTTATTAGATGATCAACTTTGTTTTTCAATTTATAAGGCATCTAAGCAATTTACCAAAATGTATACTCACGCATTAGAGTCGTTTGGTTTAACTTATACCCAATACATTGTGTTGCTAGCATTGTGGGAGGAGTCAAATCAGACAGTAACTGCTTTAGGTAAACGAGTTGATTTAGATAGTGGAACGTTGACACCGTTATTGAAGAGAATGGAACATAATGGCTATGTTCAGCGAGTTCGTCTTCGTGAGGATGAACGAAAAGTCAGCATTTCACTGACGGCTAAAGCGGTAGAATTGGAAACAGAGATTGTTAGCCAAGTGTCGAGTTGTCTCGAGCAACTAGAGGTTGATGAGCAGGCTTACAAAACACTTTTAAAAGAAGTGAACCGCTTAGAAAAGAAAATAGGAGGAATCGTTCATGAAAAAAATCTTTGAAACTAGTGTCGTTAATACTGGTGGCAGATCGGGAGAAGTTCATTCACCAGATAAAAGTTTTTCGTATGAGGTTGTTTCACCTGGCGTGAAGAAAGAGCATACAACCAATCCAGAGCAATTATTTGCGGCAGCTTACAGTGCTTGTTTTAATAGCGCACTTGAACTTGTAATGGAAAAGGAAAAGATTCAATCAAAGAGCTCTGTTACTGCGAGAGTGTCATTGTATAGTGATGCAGAAACAGGTTTTCAAGTTGGTGTTCAATTAGAGGTTAAGATTGATGAGGTTGATAAAGCGCAAGCTGAGGAATTAGTTGCAAAAGCCCATGACGTTTGTCCTTATTCAAAAGCGACTCGAAATAATATTGACGTGGAATTAGTCGTTGTTTAATAATTAGCAGAATACTTAGAAGAAGCTTATTGACAGAAATTGTTAATAGGCTCTTTTTATTTATGGAGCGTTAATGTAACCTTTTAGTAGTAGATAAGGTATTATTAGTGAGTGACAAAATTTAATAGAATGAATGATGCATTAAAATATAGAGTTGAATAAGGCGTAAGAGGGAGAACGAATGAGTGAACTGAACCAAGAACAAGTGAAATTATTAGCTCGTTACTTTAATCGAGAGAAAATTATTACAAAAGAGCTGAAAACACTAGCTGAAAAAGGCTATATTGATAATCCAACAGCTGATAAAGTTATTTCAGGTTATCAGTCTTATACAGAAGATCAGGTCAAGTCCATTAGGAGACCAAAGGAACCAGAAGTTGAAAAAATAAAAGTTAAGCCAACGGCTAAAAAAGATGTGGCGTCTTATTTACTAGCAGATAGTCAAAGACAAGTCACTAAAAAGCGCGATTCAGATGTTGAGCCTGAATCAAAGATTGTCAAGGCTCGACCGACTGTGGGTGTAAAAACAGCTGAACAATTAAGAGAGCGTAATTTGCAGCTTATTTTAATAGCAGGGGTTGTGTTGCTATTTTTAGCAGGGGCAGTTTTAGCAACAACTAGCTGGTTGTTTATGTCACCATTAACGAAAGTTACCATGATTTCTTTGGTTGCTGTGGTTTTTTATGGGATTTCCAAGCTTGCAATGAAACTCAAGATACCCCAGACGGGCAAGGCTTTTCTTGTTTTAGCTTGTTTATTTTTACCATTTCCATTTGTCAGTGGCGCTTATTATCATTTATTTGGTGATTATTTTAGTTTAAGTGGTCCAGGTCATTTTATTTTTGGGTTTGTTTTAACTGCGGCATTTGCTGGGCTTTATAGAAAAGTTGGAAATATTAATGAGCTGCCTATTATGGCAAAGATCTCTTTTGGACTGTCTTATGTGAGCACGCTATTTTTGACACGAAGCATTTTTCCTTGGAAATTTGTTCAAAGTCTCGCGATGTTGGGATTACTCTTTCTTTTCAATGGAAAAACAATCCAAATTTACCAGCTTTTTTCTAAAGAGATTGAAAGTAAAGAGTGGCAGTGGTTTTATTTCGTCGTAAATGTGTTGACAGTTGTTTTTTCGTTCAGAGCAGTACAGCCGACAATTAGTGGGGCTGTTTTAATGGGAATATATCCCCTTTTAAGTCTTCAGCTAGCGTCTCAGGCGAGTATTTTACGAACTAGACTGAGATTATTACGACTTAGTTATGTGTTGCTTGGTGTCGGTTTCACATTTAGTGTGTTATTTGTTTGGTGGAATGATATAGAGTTTGGACCACTTGTAGGGGCTATTCTTGTTCTCTGCTACAGTTTGTTACGTGATTTTTTGCAACAAAAAAAATACTTGGAGCATGAATTTATTGCCTTAAAAAATGGTTATTATCGTTTATTGGTAGGACTGTTGTGCCTTTCATTTTTTAGTCATCAACTAATAGATGGAAAGTTTTTAGGGATGAGCTTGTTCAGTAGTATTTCAATAGTAGCAGCGATTGCTCTGCTTGTTTATCGTGATTGCTCTTTAAAAATGAGAATTAAATTAGGCGTTGTTGGTTATTTTTTTGGAGCGGATTTGATTCTGTTTCTACCTTTATCAAGTGATTGGCATTATCGTTTATTAATGATTCTTCTTTTTGTTCTGACAAATGTTGTTATCATTAAGAACCAATTGAATGAATTAGTAAGGTATGTAGTTGTGAGGGCCAGTATTGTCTATGGTGTAACTTGTTTGTGGAATTATTACTTCCTTAGCACAGTTAAACCTATAGAACAAACTGTTTGGCATTTGATTGCATGGGGAACTCTTCTTCATTTATGCTTGCGAAGAGAAGAGGTAAATCGCCGATTAAGCTCGATCTTACCTATTGGGTTAGTCCTGGCTTTTTTCCCGACAGTAGTTGATCCAGAAAGAGGATTACTTGAGTCTCAAGCGCTACCGTGGTTCATTTTTAGTTTAAGTTTATTAGTGCTAGTAAGTAGTCATTTTTTACAAAAGTGGTTGGAAAAATCTTTCGTTATGATGAGTCATGGCACTAGTTGGATGTTATATGGCATGAGTTTATTTTTAATGATGAATCAGCCAAACAATAGTTGGGGCGATGTCTTGGTTATTGCTTTTGGGGGTTACTTAGCGTGGTACAGTGGAACTCATCTTCATCAAAAGCTCTTTTTCGAAATAATTCCTATTAGCTTGATTTCAACGTTAATTTATCCACTGTATTTAATTGATTTTTCGAATTTTGCTGAAATTTGTTATATAGAAGCAATCATGCTACTCTTTTTTGTGTTGATGAAGCGTCATTTTGAATGGTTAAGAAAAGCTACTCTGAGCTTGATTTTTTGTTTGTTATGGTTGGGAAGTATTATGCAGACAATTTTGATTTCTCATGAAGCACATGCTTTTATCGGGTTATTTTTACCAATGGCTCTTTTGGCTACTTATTATTTATCGGTAAAAAATGCTTGGTATAAGCGTGGAATCATTCTAGTTGAGGGCTATCTCGTCATCCTTCTGATAGAAATATGCTTAAAAGGCTGGTTTGATGTTTCCATAGACTCACATTGGTTGTTAACGGCTCTGACTTTAGTTCTAACGGCAATGGCTTATTTTTGGAAATCTCAACAGCGGTATGTTTGGCCTACGGGAGCACTTAATTTAGTCCTGACGTTGTTGTTATTACTAGGGGAATCTAACAAACAGTCGACTGTCAGCCCTTCTATTATTCTCGTTAGCATACTCTTACTAGGACTTGCAACTGGGTATTTGATTGTGTTGAAGTGTCGTCAAGTAGAACAAATCAGCCTATTATTAGTATTAAGTTATTCGCTATTGTTATTTTATGACAAGTTTCCTGAGAATCAGTTTGTCTTAACTATAGCAGTTTGGCTGTTGATACTTCTCTCAGCTGTATTTGCTTTAAAACAGAAGCAATCTCTCTTATTGGAAAATGGAATTCGCCTAAATCTTATAGCCTGTGTGCAACTAATCGGATTAACAGGTCTATTATTTTTAGAGGTTCCCGTTAATTTATTGGAAGGTTATACCCTTATCTTGCTAGTTGGCATGAGTTATTATGAAAGATATGTTTTGATTCAGCGAATTGAACGCAGTTTAGCTGTTGGTCTAGGTATTTTATTAATTAATGATGCTTTAGTGGCATTTTTTGTCCCTATTAATGAGGAATTGAGTCAGTTATTAATGAATCTTGTTTTGCTTGGTTCGCTAACGCTAAGTGCTCGTGGATTTTGGCAAGCGAGAAAGCAAGCTAGGATGTTAGAATGGCTCGTTTCAGGCTTATTATTAGTTAGATATATGAGTGCGTCTTTAATTTACCAGGATTTGACGACTAGTTTATATGGGGCGAGTTTTGCATTGATTTTAGTGGTTATTGCCTATCTGACAAAATATACAGCTTATTTTACTAATGGTCTGATTTATCTCGCTGTATTTATTTTGTATAGCCAGCGCCATTTTTGGGCTGCGGTTCCTTGGTGGCTCTATCTTGCTTTAGGAGGAATCGTATTGATTGCTTTAGGAAGCTTTAGTGAGTGGAATCGTCGCAATCAAAAAGTTAATCGTAAAAAATTGACTCAGACGATTAAAGGTTATTTTTCGAGTTGGAAATAATTGTCAGTATTCTAATGGTTTGGGTGAGTATCATGTTCTTTCTTATAAATGTCTAACTTACCTGTTGAACGGCTATATTACTACATTTTTACATGTATTTACTTTTAATAGAGTGACATAGTGCTCTTAAATGGCGAGCCTATGTCATTCTAAAAAAGCGGGACTAGTTAAGTAATGGCTATTTGTGGAAAGTTAGGGGGGCAAAGGGATAGTTATTGATTAGACAAAGCGTATCTAATGTGATATAACTAGGTGAATAAGAGTTTAGTTGACGTAGTATAAATAACGTTTTTATCCAAAAATAGAATAAAATTATGCACAAAAGCGTACAATGTTGAAACAACAGACTATTTAAGTTTTTGTTAGTTAAGAAAGTTGATGTGTTAGGCGTTTATAAAGAAGGTCAACTCTATTAGGATAACAAAACATTTTGAAAAGACGTAACGTTTCTGCGGACATGGACAAATTGAGATTTTTTATTAAATAACGAAGCGGTGTTGATTTGATAGCTAGATGAACAGTTGCATGGAAACGATTAGTATCTAATAATAATGACGAGTTTGAACCTTAAACGAGTTGTTATTACTGGGTATTTTTTTAGGTTTTAGATTATGTTATAGTTAATCTAAAAGGAATCGATAGACATGTTAACTAAAAAACAGGAGAAAATAAGTAAATTAATTTCATATGCATTAAGACATAAGCCCGAAGATTTTGGCCTGATTTTAGATGAGGCTGGCTTTGTTTCGCTAACAGAACTAGTTGATAAAGTGAACCTGAAAGAAGAATATGAACTAACGGAAGAAATGATTACTGAGATACTAAGCCAATCCGAGAAACAGCGATGGGAAATTAAAAATCAGCAGATTAGAGCAGTATATGGGCATAGCCTTTCTCAAAAAATAGCAAAGAATGAGAGCGTTCCACCAGCAATCCTCTATCACGGAACGGCGCACAAGTATCTGGAAAGTATTTTAGCTAATGGGTTAGTTCCGAAAGGAAGACAATATGTTCATCTTTCAAAAAATGAAGAGACAGCTATTTTAGTAGGAAAACGACGAGATGCTAATCCCGTTTTATTAGAGGTTAAGTCTTCAGAGGCATATCAAAAAGGGTACAAATTTTATAGCGAGAAGGACGATATTTGGTTAGCAGAAATTGTTCCACAAGAGTTTATTCGGAGACTTAATTAGTAAGATTTTTTATAATTAAAAGAATGCTGTTATGATTGATAAGGCCAGAAAAATGAGGAGAGGATCAGATGATAAGTATTATCTTTGATTTAGATGACACATTATATTTTCAAAAGGATCAATTTGTTCTTGCGACTAAAGCAATCACACCTGCTCTAACTGAACAGGAGATAAGTCAAGTATATGAGGACTTTCAACGGTCAAGTGAGACTGCTTATTTTAGGCGAGAGCGTGGTGAAATTGACCTTGATGAGATGCGCTTAATCAGAATAAAGCAAGCCTACGAAGCCATAGGGAGGAATATGTCAGATAAGGATTGCCAAGATTGGCAAAAAGCATATCAGCGTGAACAAAGGCATATAAGCCTATCAACAGAAGTGATCGAACTACTGGACTATTGTCAGAGCCAGCCGATAGAAATGGGAATTATTACTAATGGTCCGAGCGATCATCAGCGAATGAAGATTGAAGCGCTGGAGCTGAATAGATGGTTTGCGGATGAACAAATTCTAGTTTCGGGTGACATCGGGATTTCTAAGCCAGATCGACAGGTTTTTGATACAATGGCAGAGAAATTGACTAGTAAGCTTAAAGATTGCTACTACATTGGTGACAATCCAGTGAATGATGTAGAAGGAGCACGTGCTGCTGGCTGGACACCGATTTGGTTGAATACTAAAGATGAAACTGTTAAGCTGAAAGAAGTAAAAGAGGTTAAGAGTCATCCTGAGTTATTGAGTTATCTAAAAGAGTTAGTTAGTGATAACCTGATTTAATAATTAAATAAAGTAAAAACAAGTGACTTATTTTTAGAGTAGAGAAAATAAGTCGCTTGTTTTTTTTGCTAATAAGTCAAAAGTTTATTTTGTTTAGAACTTATTTTTAGATGAAAACTATCTTGCTTATAATAACATCATTTGTAAAAATTGGAAACTAGGACTAGTTGATAATCTATCAAGGCTCGAGTGTTTTTAGTTGATTTTAAAGACATCATAAGCTAACCTTTTAGATAACAAGGATATTGATCTATTTGTTGGGAAATGTATGTCAGAATAGGTGGAATTAGCAGAATACTGAAAGGAATGATTACGATGGTAACAAATGTTAAAGAAAGTCGATTTGATTGGAAAGACTTAGTTATTGGAATTTTATATGTTATTGCAGCGTTTATTTTCTTTTCAAAACCAGCACTAGCGATTGGGGTAATGGTTGTTTGGTTTGGTGTGTTGGCGATTATTAAGGGTGTTAATAATTTTATTAAGTATTCAAAAGTTAAAAGTGCTACAGGAATTAATGCAACATTTTTAATTGTTACAGGTGTCTTAGATATTTTATTAGGTATCATTTTGTTATTTAATTTATATTCAGGCATTGTAGTTGTTGGTTGGATTTTTGCCATCTGGTTTATTACAGATTCAATTGCTCATATCATGAATGCAGGCTTTTTAAAAGTGAGAAGTACATGGATTTATTGGTTGTCTGTTATTTTTAATGGTATTTGTGTGCTAATCGGGCTATCATTATTTTTCAATCCAATCGTTTCAGCTTTGACGGTACCTCTTTTGATTGGGTTTTACTTCTTATTATTTGGAATTGAGGAAATAATTGCGTCATTTGCTTAGCCTCCAGTGCTTTAGCATATACAAGTTAATGTGATCACTGTGTAATATAGGGGCGTGACTTATGGTCACCCCCTTTTTTTGTGTGATTGCACTGTGATAGCTCTCATGATATAGTTAATCTATCATGGAGCAAGGGATCGGGAGGTATCTACCTTTATGGACGCGCTTAACTAATAGATGAAGAAATTAACGCGGAAACGATGGCAAAAATGCCACCGTTTATTTGCGTTTTTCTTCAGTTTTGTCTCAATTATTTGTCTTATTTGAGGCTTACTATCTATTATTTAGTGAAAGTGTAGGTTCATTATCATGACGAAACAATTAGTAAACGAACTCAACAAGCTATCATTGCCGTTAATTTTTAACAGCTTCATAATGATGGCAATTAATTTTATTCTAACGGCGGTAATTGGTCGTATTTCGTCAGAAGCAATTGCCGTTGCAGGGATTGTTGACGGCCTGTTGTTCGCCGTAGTGGGTATTTTCGGCGTAGGGACACTGTCTTTTAATATTTATGCGTCACGGGTTAGACTTACCCACCCCAAGCTTTTTAAAGACTATTTCAAATCAATCCTGGAGTTAAATCTATTGATAGGTTGTATGGGGAGCCTTGGTGTTATAGCGACTCTTTCTTTTTTACTGACAAGAGTCTATGGTGTTACGGGAAATTCAGTAGTGCTGGGGGTACGCTATGGACAAATTGTAGGGACTCAATTAATTCCATATCTTCTTATTTTTGCTTTTTCTAATCAATTAAAGGTTCAAAAGAAAAGCCATTTGATTGTTATAATAGGAACCATTAGCTCCGTTATCCATATTGCTTTGGCCTATTTTTTAACTTTTAAAATATTTTCTATAGAGGAACAATTACTTGGAGTGGGCCTTGCCTCGAGTTTAGCAGTATTTATTGAATGTGGTCTCTATGGCTTTATCTTAAGAGAAACCTTAAAAGAGCTTCTGATTATTAAGAGTCGACAAAAGCGATTCTTACTAGTAAAGAGCCTACCGCTTTTGGGTCAGGAGTGTTTAGAAGGAGCGCTTTTTAATGTCGTTCTGACAAGTTTTTTAACTCAATTGGGAATTCTATTTTTTGCAGGTTATCGTTTATGCCGAGTCCTGGTTGATTTTGCGCAGGTGGCGTTATTTCCTTATGCCAATAGCTTGTTGATTGTAATTGGTGAGGCCATCGGCAGAAATGAGCCAAGTGTTCAGAAGAAATTACCGATTATTACGATAGCTTTGAATCTGTTGATCTATTTTGGAATCAGCTTGCTTATTTTAATATTCGGCCAAGAGATTTTGGCTCATTTATCCACTCAGCAAGTAGTTGTTGTACAAGCGAAGAAGGCTTTGCCTCTCATTTTAAGTGTTTTTAGTAGTCAAGTCTTGTTTGAATTAACTAAATATAGTTTGCAAGCCGTTGGCAAGGAAAAACAGGTTTTTTATGCGACCGCCTGTAGCAACATTCTGTTGGTTCTATTCCTAGGATTTTTACAATTTCAGCAGGCTAATTCACTTGTGACTATTTTAGTTGGACTGTTATTAAATTATGGATTCCTTGGAGGAAGCTTTCTGTTTATTTACCGAAGCTCTATTCATTAAATTCAACAAGAAAAGCCACTCAATGCGAGGGGCTTTTCTTGTTGAGTTTATTTATTACGAACGGCGTAAGCATCTAAGAGAATGCGCGTAATGACCTGAAGTGGTAATCGTGAGCGAACTTCATAATCAGGAAAGTAAGAAATCGGCGACTTAAAGCCTACGAATACGATATCAGATAGCTTAGAAAGAGGGCCATTACTGTTGGCAGTAATAGTGATAGTTGTAATTTCATCTGCTGCACAATTTTTAGCCGCTTCTACTAATTCTAAGGTTTCACTATTGAGAGAAATAAAAATGACAATATCTTTTTTAGATAGCCGACGACTGATTGAACGAATTAGGTTAGGATCATCGTGCATTTCACAGTATTTATTCATTAGTTGAAATTTCACCATCATCTCTTTGCCAATCAGCTCTGAAAAACCTCTTGCAAAGATGTAAATGCGGTCCGCTGATTTTATTTTTTGAATGGCATCTTCGATGGTTCCACTATTTAGCATTTGAATTGTACGTGTTACTTCCTGCTCATTTTTTAAAATAGCTTGCTTAATTTCTTTGTCAACCTGTTCGACAATGGCAAAGCGAGGATTGTTTGCTTCGGTATCTTTTAGATAGTGCTTGAAGGAGGTAAACCCATCAAACCCCATTTTTTTCATTGTTCGAACAATAGTCGCAGTAGAAACATTGGCGTCTTCACTTAATTTGACTATGGACATTTCGGGAATTTTATCTAAGTTATTTTCAATATAAGTCGTTAGATGTTGTTCAGAATGACTCATTTTCTTTGCTGGTTCTTTTTTCATCAGGAGGCCTACCTTTTCTGAATAATCCGTATTGTTGTAAATATTTTCAGCATTATCGTTGCTTTATGCCAAAATCCGAAAACCTTTACATCTTTTTATGTGGCATAATTTTAACATAGATTGAGTTACTATCACAAGAAATGAGGAAATTTCATGATTGTTACCTGTACAATGAATCCGGCTATTGATTTATTTGTTCGGACCAAGAGTTATCATCCGAGAGTGGTGAATCGGACATTAGCTAATGATATCCAGCCAAATGGTAAAGGAGTTAATGTCTCGTTTATTTTAAATATGTTAGGGGTTGAAACAAGTGCGATAGGGTTTTTAGGTGGCTTCACTGGTGAGTTTATTCGTAAAGAGATGGAAAAAAAAGGCATTACTACCAACTTTGTTGATGTCTCTGAGACTACGCGAATTAATGTTTTTACTAAGGTTGATGAAGAAGAGACGGAGTACAAGCTAGTTAATCAGGGACCTGTTATTGAGTCAGCTGCTTTAGAGCAATTATTTTCTGTTATTCAAGAATTGAAAGCGGGTGATACTCTTTGTGTATCAGGCAGTAATCCCCAAGGCGTGACGGATCAAGATATTATGACTATTGCTAAAATAGCGCATCAAAATGAGGTTAAGTTTGTTCTGGACACGAGTTCCCAGGTGCTTCTCGATGTACTTGAGTATCATCCTTATTGTATTAAGCCAAACGACGAGGAATTAGCCGTTCTGTTTGACAAGAAAAAGTTAAGCCAAACAGACATTATTTATTATGGGAAACAATTGGTTGAGCGGGGGGCTCAGCATGTACTTGTTTCCTTAGGGGAAGCTGGAGCTTATTATTTTTCTGAGGGGATCTGTCTAAAAGGGAATGCACCAAAAGGGGTTTTAGTGAATTCCGCTTGTGCTGGTGATACGATGTTGGGGACATTTATCGGTCTTTTAGGTCAGGGCAAAGCAGTAGCTGATTGTCTTAAAATGAGTATTGCCGCAGCGAGTTCAACGGCATTTACAGAAGGATTAACAGATTTTGAAAATGTACCAAAATTAATGGAAGAGATAACGATTGAAGTCGTTAACTAAAAGGGAGGATGTATAATTATGTCAAATTATCGAATTATTGCCGCAACGGGCTGTCCTACAGGGATTGCTCATACATTTATGGCGCAAGAGGCATTGGAGCAAGCGGCTAAACGAGCGAATGTGACGATTAAGGTTGAAACTCATGGTCAAGTGGGGATTGAAAATGAGTTATCCGCGGCTGATATTGCTGGGGCAGATGCTGTCATTATTGCTGCGGATAAAGATGTTCACCCTGAACGTTTTGTCGGCAAGCGAATTATTGATGTATCAGTTTCAAAAGGGATTAAGGAAGCGGATCAGTTGATTGCAGATGCCTTAGCTGGTAAAGGTAGTGTTAAATACCCTGATACCAATGGGTCAGAGCAAGTTGTGGAACATGTATCCGATGAAAAGCCAAGTATTGGCCGTAAAATTTATAAAGACTTGATGAACGGTGTTTCTCACATGTTGCCATTTGTAGTCGGGGGCGGAGTGCTTGTTGCTATTTCTTTCCTATGGGGAATTTATTCTGCTGATCCAGATAGTTCTCAGTATAACCAAATAGCGGCAATGCTGAAAGATATTGGTGGGCTATCAATGGGTGCGATGGTTCCAATTTTATCAGCATTTATAGCCGAAAGTATAGCTAAACGACCAGGTTTAGTTGTCGGCTTTGTTGGCGGTATGATAGCGGCAAATGGTGGTGCTGGTTTCTTAGGAGGGATCGCATCAGGTTTCTTAGGAGGATACGTAATTATCTTGTTGGGAATTGCCTTTAAAACATTACCAAAATCATTAGATGGGCTTAAAGCAATTTTCTTATATCCTGTTTTTGGTGTATTAATCACCGGAGTTGTCATGTATTTCTTAGTGAAACCAATGACGGCTGTCAATGAAGGAATGATGAGCTTTTTAGCTGGCTTCCAAGATTCCAATCCGATTATTTTAGGACTGCTAGTGGGCTGTATGTGTGCCTTTGATATGGGTGGTCCAGTCAATAAAGCGGCTTATGTGACGGGAACTGCGTTACTTGCTCAAGGAAATCATTACTTTATGGCAGGGGTTTCAGCTGCCTGCATTGCTCCCCCATTAATTACAGGAATTGCTGTTTTACTGTTTAGAAAATATTTTGATGTTGCTGATCGAAATGCAGGAATTGTCAATATCATTTTAGGGTCAACGCATATTACTGAGGGAGCGATTCCCTTTGCCGCGAAAGATCCGCTAAGAGTATTGCCTATCATGATGACGGGTTCGTCAATTGCGGCCATTTTAACCTATTTGTTGAAAGTACAAGTACCAGCGCCACATGGTGGTTTCTTGGTATTACCAGTTGTGACCGGTCGAATTGCTTGGGTAGGAGCCATTTTACTTGGCTCATTGGTAGGCGGCGTTTTACTTGGTCTACTTCAAAAGAGTAAATTTGAAAAAGCCAATAAAGTGGCAGAATAGAGGAGAAATATGGAGACACTAGCATTAGATAATATTGCCGTGAAAGTGCCTGGAACGACTCAGGCTGAGATTTTTCAAGTGATTGCCAATCTAGCAGTTAAAAATGGCTACGCAGAAGACGCGTCAGCGCTTATAAAAGGATTAGAGGACCGCGAAGCAGAAAGTACGACAGGAATGATGGATGGCTTTGCTATTCCTCACACTCAAAGTCAGGCGATTAAAGAGCCGGCCATTGTGATTTTATCATTAGAGTCAAGCGTTGACTGGCAATCTTTAGACGGCCAGCCTATCACTTTCGTAGTATCTTTACTTATTCCGACAGGTGAAGCTGGAACCACTCATCTACAGCTCCTATCAAAAGTGGCTAGGATGCTGATGAAGGAAGACATCAAGGAGCAGTTAAAGAATGCAACAACTAAAGAAGTTATTTTTGAAGTGATTAATAATCATTTAGGTTAATACTTAAATGGATTGCGAAGAACCGACACTAAAAGGAGAGAACGTGCGTTGAAATTAAAACTAACTGAAAAAAAGTATGCAGCAATGGAAAAATTATCGACAGATGGAATTATATCTGCTTTGGCGATTGACCAAAGAGGTGCGATGAAAAAAATGATGGTTAAAGCAGGCAGAGAAGAAGTTCAGTCACAGGAGATCGAAGCTTTTAAAGTTCTTGTATCTGAAGAATTAACTCAGTATTCGTCGTCAATTTTACTAGATCCGGAGTATGGCTTACCAGCTGCTAAGCGTCGGGATAAGCAAGCGGGATTATTACTAGCATATGAAAAAACAGGCTATGATGCGTCTGTAGCAGGTCGCTTACCTGATTTACTAAGTGACTGGTCAGCGAAGCGAATTAAAGAGCAAGGAGCTGAGGCAGTCAAGTTTTTATTGTACTATGACGTCGAGGAAGCTGCTGAGATAAATGATCAAAAGCACGCATTTGTGGAGCGGATTGGATCAGAATGTTTAGCAGAAGATATTCCATTTTACTTGGAATTATTGTCTTATGATGCGACTAATTCGGATAATATGGGACTTGAATTTGCTAAGAAAAAGCCTAAAAAAGTTAATTTAATGATGAAGGAATTTTCTAAAGAACGCTATAATGTGGATGTTTTAAAAGTAGAAGTTCCTGTCAATATGGCTTTTGTTGAGGGCTTTTCAGACGGTGAGATTGCTTATACTCAAGCAGAAGCGGCTAGCTATTTTAAAGAACAAAGTGACATAACTCATCTACCTTTTATCTTTTTAAGTGCTGGGGTTAGTGCCGATTTGTTCAGAGATACCTTACGATTTGCCAAAGAATCTGGTTCAGAATTTAATGGTGTTTTATGTGGAAGAGCGACATGGTCTGATGCGGTTGCTCCGTTCATTCAAAAGGGCGAAGCCGCAACAAGAGAATGGTTACGAACTGAAGGACGCGCAACGATTGAAGAATTAAATCACGTATTAGCTGAGACTGCGACTAGTTGGAAAGCACGAGTTAGCAACTAGCATTAAAATTGAAATGAAGAGTATTGACAGGAATGTTGGTACTCTTTTTTTGTGTGACGTGTTAAAATGAAAGTAAATACAAGCAAAGCAGTGGAGGGAAAGCAAATGAAAGTCTCGTTAAATCTTTATGCGGAAGAACGGAAAAATAAAATTGTTGCTCTTTTAGAAGAAGCTGGTCGAGTAGAGGTTCCCGATTTGGTTGAGCTTTTTCAAGTTTCAGGAACGACTATTCGTAATGATTTGAGAGAGCTGGAAAAGGAGGAACGTTTAACTCGAACACATGGTGGTGCGATTAAAAATCAAAAACGAAGTTTTGAAGATCGGCCAGCTATTCGAATTTCCACAGAAGAAAAACGGGAAATTGCTAAAAAAGCGGTCACTTTTATTGAAAATGGTGATTCAATTGCGATTGATACAGGAACCTCTTGCTTAGCGTTTGCTCAAGAATTAGTTCAGAGTGACTTGCTTAATTTAAAGGTTATTACTAACGATTTGACTGTTGCGGCTTTAGTTGAAGATCAATCAGACTACATGGTCTTTTTCACAGGTGGGGTCATTCGAAATGGCTTTCACTACAGTTCGGGAGAGCATGTCATCACAGCGCTTAAAGGGTTTTTAGTCGATAAAGTTGTTATAGGAACGACCAGCTTTTCTCTTGAAAGTGGCTTCTCAACACCTAATTTTGGTATATCAGAAATTAAGCGAACATTGTTAACAATTGCTAAGAAAAAAATTATCTTGTGTGAATCCTCGAAAATTGGTAAGGATAGTCTAAATATTTTTGCCACAGTCAATGACATTGATTTAGTGATTACTGATAGTCAGCTGACCAAAAAAAATGAGAATAAGTTAGCCAAAATTCCGTTATCTATTGTCATTGCCTAAAATAATAATTGAACCTCAGTCAATCTTGAAAAGATTGACTCTTTTTTTTTGCTTTCAGATTCAGATTATTTCATTTCGTTTGCTTTCGTTTATTGACAAAATAAAAATAAGTGTTAAGATGAACTTGTAAATGAAATCATTGGAGGGAACAGAATGACGGGAAAATTATCAGTTGAAGAATTAGCAAATTTAGTGGATCATACGTTGCTAAAGGCCTTTGCTAAAGAAGAGGATTTTGAGATCCTGTGCCGTGAAGCAAGAGAGTACGGCTTTAAAATGGTTGCGATTAATTCGTCACCGGTTCGTTTATGTGCAGACTTTTTAAAGGGCAGCCCTGTTCACGTGGGAGCGGCAATTGGCTTTCCTTTAGGGCAAACAACAATCGAAACGAAAGTATTTGAAACTAAACAAGCGATTGCGGATGGCGCGGATGAAATTGATTATGTGATTAATATTGGAGAGTTAAAAAATGGTCATCTGGCTTATATTAGAAAAGAAATGAGTGATATTGTTGCTGAGTGTCACAAGGCGAAGGTGCTATCAAAAGTTATCCTAGAAAATTGCTATTTGACCGATGAAGAGAAGCGTCAAGTCTGTCAAATAGCTAAAGAGATTAAACCTGATTTTGTTAAAACCTCTACTGGCTTTGGAACTTCTGGCGCAACGATTGCAGATGTTAAGCTAATGAAAGAGATTGTTGGTGAGGAGGTTAAAGTAAAAGCGGCTGGTGGTGTCAGAGATTATCAGACGGCACAGGCGATGATCGATGCTGGAGCAGAGCGTTTAGGAACTAGTTCAGGAATTGAAATCGTAAAAGAATATCAGTCATTACTGACTAAGGGGGGATAACATGGGATTAGCAGAATTATTACAACCAGAATTTATCGAGTTGAGTTTGAAAGCCACTGAAAAACAGGAGGCGATTAAAGAACTATCTTCTTTGTTGGCAAACAAAGGAGTATTAAATGATGAAAAGGCTTTTATTCAAGCGGTGTTCAAACGAGAAGAAGAATGTACAACAGGCATTGGGATGGGGGTGGCAATTCCTCATGGGAAATCTGAGGGAGTCAGTAAGGCAAGTCTATGCTTTGGTCGTTCAAATGTTGGGGTTACCTATGATTCTTTAGATGGAAAGCCTGTTTATCTGATGTTTTTAATCGCTGTACCTGCCGATTCTACTGACGAGCATCTAAAGATACTTAGCCAACTATCTCGAAAAATAATGCACCAAGACATACGTGATAAATTGTTGACAGCTACGACTACTGATGAGATTTATGCGGCCTTAGATTAGAAAGGAGTAAAAAATGAAACTTGTTGGAATTACTTCTTGTTCAACTGGGATTGCCCATACTTATATGGCGGCGGAAGGGTTGGAACAAGCGGCTAAAGAAAAAGGATATGAGATAAAGGTTGAAACACAGGGCTCAATTGGTGCAGAAAATGTCTTGACTAGCGCTGAGATTGAAGCGGCTGATGCAGTAGTTATAGCTGCTAGCACCTCTGTTAATAAAGAGCGGTTTATTGGCAAAAAATTAATTGCTGTTGATGTGACCGAGGCAATTAATGATGGACCGAATTTACTGGAGCGAGCGTTAATTGCCCCTGTTTATCAGGTGAAAAAAGAAGAGGTATCAGCTGAGTCACCTGCTGAAAGTAAAAAAGCTCACGGCGTATATAGCCACTTGATGACCGGTGTATCTTATATGATTCCATTTGTTGTCGCTGGTGGGATTTGTATCGCACTGGCCTTTGCTTTCGGTGGGATTAACTCTGAAGGGGCTTTGGCACAAGTCATCAATGAGCTGGGTGGCACAGCGATGGGACTTATGTGGCCAGTATTAGGTGGCTATGTGGCGTTCTCAATTGCAGATCGTCCGGGATTGATACCAGGAATGGTCGCAGGGATGTTAGCTTCAAATATGAATGCAGGTTTTTTAGGAGCTCTTCTTGGTGGTTTTTTGGCAGGTTATACCATTTTATTATTAAAAAAATATATTAAATTACCTGCTTCCTTTTCAGGGTTGCTGCCTGTTCTAATTTTACCTGTTATTTCAGTTTTAGTTGTTGGATTGATTATGAAATTTGTGGTAGGCGTTCCTGTGACAGCTTTAAATAATGGGATTATGAACTGGTTAAACAGCTTGTCAGGAATGAACTCCATTTTATTGGGGCTGTTACTTGGTGGCATGATGGCGATCGATCTAGCGGGGCCAATCGGCAAAGCGGCTTACTTTTTTGGCGTAGCCTCTTTGGCTAATTTAGGAAATGGTGAGACAAGTACGATTATGGCAGCTGTGATGGTGTCAGGAATGGTCCCACCTTTAGCCATGGCGTTATCATCAACGATTTTGGGTAAAGCACTTTATTCGAAGGAAGAACGTGAAGCAGGAAAATCAGCATGGGTCTTAGGACTATCATTTATTTCTGAGGGGGCTATTCCGTTTGCTGCAGCTGATCCACTACGTGTTCTGGGTTCGGTTACAGTTGGTTCTGCGATTACAGGAGCGTTGTCAATGTTATTTAATTGTGGGATTGCAGTTCCCCACGGAGGATTCTTCGTCTTTCTAATTCCCGGTGCGGTAACGAATGTTTTGATGTACATTGTTGCATTAGCAATTGGAACGGTTATTAGTGGTATTTTAGTTACCGTTGTCAAGCGAGCTAAGCAACCAGCGTAAAAGTGAAAAAATTTTGAGAGGAAAGGGCGAAAACAATGAGTAAAAAAATAAATGTGTGTTTAATCGGGATTGGTCGGGCAGGGATGATTCATGCTAAGAACTTTGCCTCCCGCATAAATAATGCCTCTTTAGTGGCAATTTGTGATCCCTCGGCTGAAGCCTTAGCCAATGCAAAAAAAGAGCTGGGGGTTGAGGTTACGTACACCGACTATCAAGAAGCAGTTCTTGATTCAACGATTGATGCAGTTGTTATTGTGACGCCCACTATTCTTCATAAGGAAATTGTACTAGCCGCAGCGGCGGCAGGGAAGCATATTTTATGCGAAAAGCCCCTAGCAATGAATGAACGTGAATGCGATGAAATGATCGCGGCGGCTCGTAAAAGTAAAGTGAAACTTCAGGTAGGGTTTATGCGTCGTTTTGATGAAAGTTTTCAACAAGCTAAGGAAATAGTACAGTCAGGTGAAATAGGTGAGGTAGTGTTAGTTAAATCATTAACTCGAGGACCAAGTCATCCGAAGCCGTGGATGTTTGATATTCGCAACAGTAGTGGCCCGATTGGAGAAGTGAATAGTCATGATTTTGATACGTTGCGTTGGTTTACAGAGAGTGAAGTATCGAGTATTTACGCAGTTGGTGGAAATTATCGCTCGCCAGAAGTGAGTGCTGATTATCCTGATTATTACGATACTGTGGCGATGACTCTGTCATTTGAAAATGGCAATATTGGGGCGATTGACGGCGCTCAATATGTCCAATATGGATACGATGCTCGCGTTGAAATTCTCGGAACCAAAGGGAATGTCATGATTGGCGAACAGCATAAGCAAAAAATCGTCACCGCAACAAGTAATGGGCAATTGATTCGTCCAGCCATGCACAGTTGGACTTATCTATTTGATGACGCCTATATTCGCGAAGATCAGGCGTTTATTGATGCCATTATAACTGATACTGAACCATTAGTAACAGGTCACGATGGCAAGATGGCTGTAAAATTAGTTAGCTTAGGTCTAACCTCGTTACTCGAAAAACGAGTGGTTTATGCTGACGAACAGTAGGTAGTAAGAAAGGAAGAAGTAGGATGACAATGATGAAAGCAGCCCAATTATTAGGGAGCGAAAACTTACAAATAAATAATGTAGAAATCCCTCATTATGGTGAAAATGACTTATTATTGAAAGTCAAAGCGGCCTCTATTTGTGGCACGGATGTTCGGATGTATAAAAATGGCTATACCAATGTTGACGAGGAGCATCCTTTGACCTTAGGGCATGAGATTGCTGGTGTGATTGAGGCCGTTGGCTCGGCGGTGACAATGTATCAAAAAGGTATGAGGGTTGCGATTGCTCCGAATATTGGATGTGGAACTTGTGACCAATGTGTCAGTGGTAATACTCACTTATGTGCCAATTATGATGCGTTTGGAATTAATCTTCCTGGAGGATTTGCTCAGTATATGGTCATACCAGAAAAGGCCATTCGTCAAGGGAATATTACACTCTTAGCAGATGATATTGAGCTAGCGGAAGCGGCCTTGGTCGAACCCTTTAGTTGTGTCTTAAATGGTCAAGAAATTGCAGGGGTCTTTCCTGGTGATACAGTTTTAATCATCGGTTCAGGTCCAATTGGGATTATGCACGCGATGCTAGCTTTTAGTCAAGGGGCGTATAAAGTTATTATGAATGACCTCCAAGAAGCGCGCTTAAAAGCAGCAAAAGAGCTAGTTCCAGACTTAATCACTATTTCAAGTGGTGACTTGCTAAATGAAATTATGACAGAAACGAATCAAAGAGGGGTAGATCTTTGCATTGTCGCAGCACCAGCACCACAAGCTCAAGAAGCTAGTTTTGATTACATGGCAATGAACGGCCGTTTGCTTTTCTTTGGTGGCTTACCAAAAGGCAGAGAGGTTGTCTCACTCAACACAAATACGTTACACTATAAACAATTGCGAGTCTTTGGATGTACACGGGCGAGTCTTGAAACCTACCGGACATCGATGAAATTAGTTGGAAGCGGTCGTGTCCCGCTTGGAAAATTAATTACTGGAACTTTTCCAATTGAAGCATTTGACCAAGCGTTAGACAATGCGGTGAAATCTGTAGGCTTGAAAAATGTAATTGTTTTTGATTAACCTATAATAATAGTCCTCTACTATGTCAAATGAGATATAGTAGAGTTTTTTTAGAAAGAGATAATTAAGACAATTCATTGGATAAGTCAGTCAAGAATTGACATTCTTTCTGAGTTAACTTAAAAGACATCGCCTCAACATTTTCTTTTACATGGTGAAGTTTACTGGCACCTGGAATAGCAAAAGTCATTGAGCCATTAGTATTAATCAGCCAATTTAAAGCTACTTGTGTGGCTGTTTTATCGTAAGTATTACCAATTTTAGCTAGACCGTTAATGAGGGGTGTAGTTCTTTCTAGATTTTTTAAGGTTAGTTGATACTGGATTTTTCTAAGTGGAAATAGATGTTTTAATAAGTTAGGGTTGGCGTGAAATTTCCCTGTTAACAGTCCTTGATGTAAAGGTGAATAGGCAATAATAGCGACTCCTAGTTCTTTGGCTGTTTCAAGAATGCCGTTATGCTCAATCGAGCGATCAAATAAATTGTATCTTACTTGATTTGAGACAAGTTTAATTCCTTGAGATTCAAGAGCACTGTGAGCCTTTTTCATTTGTTTGGCAGAAAAATTACTGACGCCAACATAACGAATTTTCTTTTCGTTTACTAATGAACTCATAGCAATCATTTGTTTTTCAATGGAAGAAATAGAGGTTGGATGATGGATCTGATATAAATCAATGGTGCGATAATTTAAAGCTTCTCTTCGTTTATCAATACTGGTTTGAATCGAATGCGCTTTTCGTCCTAAAGGCCACCACTTGTCAGCGATAAATGGCGCGCTAAATGATGAAGACTCCTTCTCTAAGTTTTGAAGACTTTTGGCAATACTGGTCTCGGAATAGCCTTTTCCATAAGCCTCAGCTGTATCAATCCAATTAATTCCGCCGTCAATGGAAGCGGCAATGAGCAGGGTGATTTCCTCATCAGAAAGAGTGCGCCAAAAGCGTGAACCAATTCCTTGGGAGCCAGAAAATTGCCAAGAACCTAAACCAATTGGTGATAGCCGTAAGTCAGAGTTTCCTAAAGGCTGAAGCGATGTAAGTGTCATAAAAGTTCCTTCTTTCAGATAAAATAGTTGTGATATTTGAGTCAGCTATAAAATGTATTGTATAATGCTAGTGAGGCAAAGCACAATGGTTTGAGAGTAAGTGCTACAAATGACTGTAATTGAGACAGGGAGGAGAGACATGGCAAAAGAGAAACATAATAACCGGCAAACACGGCAATCCAAGCGGTGGTTTGTTGAAGGATTGCTAAAATTAATGGAGGAAAAAGATTTTCATCGAATTACGGTTCAAGAGATTGCCTATCACTCACAATTAGATCGGCGAACCTTCTATCGGCATTTTGGAACAAAGGAAGACGTGCTTGATTATTACATCGATACCCTAGTAAGCTCATATATTGAATCGCTTGATGAAGAAATTCTTAGAGATGATTTTACCTTAACAAAACAGCATTTTACTTTTTTAGCTCAACATTTAGAGTTTCTTAGATTATTAAAACAGCATCAATTATTTGATCGTTTATTGGTTAGCTATAGTCATTATATTCAGTTATTTAGCGAGAAATTTGGGTTGATGACGACTACTTCAAGTAATGCGCCCTTTGCAGTTGCTTTTAAGGCAGGAGGGTTTTGGAATTGTGTGTCACTTTGGCTTGAAGAAGAACCTGTTCGACCACCAGAGCAGATGGCCGAGGTAATTGTTAACTTTATGAAAAAAGGGTTTTCCTAACTAAACTCATGCTTTTTATAGGCATAAATGATCGTTATTTATCTCTTATTTATTAGGTTGATAGTCACTCTAGCTCAGTAAGGTGTAATAAAAACGGATTAAGGACTTGTCAAAATAATTAAACAGGAGTAAAATTTAGGTAGACCTAAAAAACGAAGAAGGTATTCCTATGAAAAATGATAATCGTGATTCACATCAACACTTTATCACCACTAAACTTAACGGGTTAAGTTTGCCCGAAATTAATAATACAGTCTCAATTCCTAAAAATGCGGGATTCTGGAAGAAACTATTAGCTTATTCTGGTCCAGGGGCCCTAGTCGCTGTTGGCTATATGGACCCAGGTAATTGGGTGACATCAATTGCTGGTGGCGCTCAATTTGGTTACTTGCTATTATCAGTTATCTTAATTTCAAGTTTAATTGCGATGCTGCTTCAATACATGTCAGCTAAACTAGGAATTGTGACGGGACTTGATTTAGCGCAAGCCATTCGGATGAAAACTGGAAAAAAATTAGGGATTGTCCTCTGGTTAATTACTGAATTGGCGATTATGGCAACTGATATTGCTGAAGTTATAGGGAGTGCGGTTGCGTTGAATTTATTGTTTCGCATCCCGTTATTATTAGGCGTGTTTATTACCGTTCTTGATGTTTTTCTATTATTAATGCTGACCAAATTGGGCTTTAGAAAAATTGAGGCAATTGTCTCGGTTTTAATTGCAACTATTCTAGTTATTTTCTTATATGAAGTAATGTTGGGAGAGCCAGTTTTTCAAGATATTCTAAGAGGCTTTGTGCCACAAAAACAAATTATTGAAAATAAAAGTGCCCTCTTTTTAGCTTTGGGGATCGTTGGGGCAACGGTTATGCCGCATAATTTGTACTTGCACTCATCCATTGTACAAGCACGTCAATATGACCGTGAAAACAGAGAGGAATTGAAAGAAGCGGTTAAATTTGCGCGAATTGATTCTAATCTTCAATTAACCATTGCGTTTGTGATCAATTGTTTATTATTAACCTTAGGAGCAGCCTTATTTCATGGCAATGGTGATCATTTGACCACCTTAGGCTCTCTTTATCGGGCACTTTCTGATCACTCAATTGTCGGGAATATTGCCTCTCCTATTTTAAGTGTCCTTTTTGCTGTCGCTTTATTAGCTTCTGGGCAAAACTCTACAATTACCGGAACGTTAACAGGGCAAATTGTGATGGAAGGTTATATCAAGCTTAGTATGCCTGTTTGGGCGAGACGATTAGTTACCCGCTTTTTAGCGGTTATCCCAGTTATTATCTGTATTTTGTTATTTGGAGATTCCGAAGAGGTTGTCGAAAAATTATTAATCTACACGCAGGTATTTTTAAGTATTGCGTTACCTATTTCGATGTTACCTCTCACCATTTTCACTAGTAGTAAAAAAATGATGGGTGAATTCAAAAATTCGATTTTTGTCACGGTCTTAGCGTGGCTATTGACCATCACCTTAACAGGCTTAAATATCTATTTAATCATATCAACTTTTGCATAGAAAAACATAAGGATGAGGCCAAAAAATGTTGGCTTCATCCTTTAATGTTACTTCTAATTAGTGATAAATTGATTGATCATCTGACTCATTTCTTGAAGTGAAATTGGAAAATCATTTAGAACCCACCATTGAATGGTATTGCTGATGCCACCTGTTAGAAATACCGCATGGACAGTCAAGGAATGTTGCGTTTGTTGATCGGTCAAGGTGGTTTTTGTCCATAGAAAATTTTGAAGATCTTCATAGAGCGCACTTTCCAGAAGGCAACGCAGCTCACTGCCGTTTTCGTATGAAATTAAGGAACGAAAGAACTCTCGATGCGTATGAATATGAGTTAAAAATTCATCGAAGATCATGTAGTTTTCTGTAAAGTCTAATTTATTTTGGAGATCCTGATGGAGAGTATTGAGATAAAACAATAGTAAATGATATTTATCATCAAAATGATTATAAAAATTGGAGCGACTAACGGCTGCTTCTTCACAAATGTCTTTAACAGAAATATGATCGAAAGGGTACTTAGTTACTAAATTATATAAGGCTTTTACGAGATGCTTATGACTATTGGTCAGCTTTTCATCCAGATTATACGGATGATTTATGTACAGTTTGTTAGATGTGTCCAAATTTACATCACTGTCCCTTTCTGTGTCTTCTTTTCTATCTAGTCATATTGTACTATAAAGAATGTAAGGAACCAATATTAATGTGAAGGATGTGGTAACGATGAAAAATGTCGTCATTGCAATTTTTAATGAAGAGAGTCGGACGTATGAAAGTTTGTCTCAATTGAAACAGGATAGTGAGTCGCTGGATATTATTGCTGCTGGTATTATTAAAAATACTGGAGGCAAATTGGAAATAAAAGATGGCTTTGACTTAAGCCAGTATGAAGAAAACTGGGCGACAGGTGGATTGATAGGCGGGTTACTTGGTATCTTAGGTGGACCAGTTGGCATTCTTTTAGGAAGTGGTTTAGGCATGACGATTGGTTCTGGTTTTGATTTAAGTGATTTAGATGATAACCAAAGTGTTTTAACACAAGTAGGAAGTGAATTAGAAGTAAATAAGCTAGCATTAATCAGCATTGTCGAAGAGATAGATCCTGATTTATTAGATCATCAATTAATTAAAAAGGGCGCAGTAAAAATTATTAGAAAAAGCTATGTCGATGTTCAAACTGAAATATATGAAAACCAAGAGCTTGAAAGACATTTAGCGAAAGAAGCTCATGCTCAAATGAAACAAGAAAAGAAAGCTAAATGGCGGGCCATGGCAGAGGCTAAACAGCAAGAGTTAGTTGATAAATTGAAACACTTAAAACCATCAAAATAAATGAAAGAAGGGCTTAATATGACAAACGAAGAACGAATTAGTATTTTACAAGATGTGATTAAAATCAAATCAATTAATGGCAATGAGAAGGAAGTAGCGCTATATCTGCAACAATTATTGGCGAAGCATGGGATTGAGTCTAAGCTAATTGATTATGCAGAAAATCGCAGTAATTTAGTGGCAGAAATTGGTGAAGGAGATCAAGATGTTTTAGGGTTTACTGGCCACATGGATGTGGTTGATCCTGGAGATCCTCAGTTATGGACTTACGATCCTTTTTCAGCGCATATTGAAGGGAACAAACTGTATGGACGTGGTTCAACTGACATGAAAAGTGGCTTAGTTGCGATGGTTATTGCTATGATTGAGTTGAAAGAAGCAGGAGTGGCATTGAAAGGGAAAATCCGTTTGTTAGCAACTGTCGGTGAAGAAGTCGGTGAACTTGGGGCGGAGCAGTTAACTAAAGCAGGCTATGCAGATGATTTAACTGGCTTAATTATTGGCGAACCAAGCAATTATAATCTCGTTTATACACATATGGGATCAATTAATTACACGGTAACCTCTATTGGGAAAGAAGCCCATAGTTCTATGCCTGAACAAGGTATTAATGCGATTAATAACTTGATTCGATTTATGGATGAGATCAATCAAAAAATGGCTAAAGTGACCGCGTCTTATGAAGACGATGTTCTAGGCAGAACCATTCATAACTTAACGGTGATTCAGGGTGGCAATCAAGTGAACAGTATTCCCGGTGAAGCCAAAGTTCAAGGGAATATTCGGTCAATCCCGGCTTTTGATAACGACCAGTTGATTGAGCTGTTACAAACAACTATTGAACAAGTGAATTCAGAGAAAGACGTTCAGTTGCAATTGGTAATTGATTACAATAAAATTCCAGTTAAGTCGGCTAAAGATTCTCATTTAATTACGACAATTCAAGAGGTTCAACAACAGAAAACAGGAAATAACATGCCACTCTTTGGTGTTGCGGGGACTACAGATGCTGCTGAATTTACCAAGAGTAAAAATCCGTTTGACTTTGTTGTATTTGGACCAGGACAACCTGATTTGCCACATAAAGTTAATGAGTATGTCCTAGTTGATAATTATTTGGATATGATTGACACGTATAAATTAATTGCTGAAAAATACTTATAGACAATGAAAGAAGGAAACTAGTATGTCCAAAATTGAAGAAAAAGAAGTGAATGTGCTAACTAAGATTGTTCGGATAATTAATGATTTAGAGCTGACGTTAGAAAAGATGGATGAAACAAATAGTAAGCTCAAACATTTCTATGAACAAGAAAAAGCCATTCATGAGATAAGAGTCATCACTAGAAAAGCCAAGAAAGTCGTAAAAATGGTGGATCAAGAAGTCGCAGCTGCTGTCGATGAGGTGGTTTATGAAACAGAAGAAGAATTATCGCTCGTTCAAGAAATTGATCAGGAGTTTGATAAACTAGATCAAACTTTAGCAGAAATAGATGACTCTGACAGTATGGCTAAAAGCTATTTGGAACAAAAAAAAGCCTTACATGAAGCGAAAAAGATTCTGAAAAAGGCTAAAAAGCTAGAACAATAATCATCTAATAGGGCGAAGCTGAGATATAAAGTTGTTTTGCTCCGAGCGCTACGTAAACTTCGATACCTTAACACTTGCAAATTTAGTTGCTTAGTGTTTAGGATAACGAAGAGCCTTAACTTTAGTTGTTTAGAAGTTTAGGACAACGAAGTGAAGCGTAGTCAGCGACTTTTGGAACGCGTTTGTTGCATAATATACGTGAAATAAAATGAGAGTGAGGCCCTTGTCCCACCATCGCCCTGTTAGATTTTAAAAAAGTTTTGTTAGGGTTTGTTGGTATAGGTATATAATAACGTGTAGCTATGAAAATGTTGTGACCAATAATCAAGAGTAATATGAAGAATTTATTATGAAAAAAATAGCTGAATGCCTAATCAACCTGAATTGATTTAAAATATTCAGAATAACTAATTGCCAAGTTAGTAGAATCAAGTTGCATAAAAATTGTGATAGCCATCTCCACTTTTTTCTTTCCTTCGTTATGCTCTCCTTTTTTGTATTGATAAAGACCTTCACAGTATAGCAAGACATTTTTTTCATAAAGTAGTGTTTCAGAGTTAATTAAATACTTCGCATCTTTTTGAAATTTAACACTCGACTCTAAATGATCTTGCATTAAGCAAACAATAATTGTGTTGAGTAATGTTTGAATAATGAGTGTTCGATGATTGGTATTATTTTGAGAATAACCTGTTTTTCTTATTAATTCATTTGACAAAAGAATCATTGCATCTAGTTTAATGGCAGACAAAGAATTACCATATAAAATAAGCTCATAATAAGTCCAGTCTTCAATTGAAAAAAGGTAGTCGGTTAATGCTTCAATATCATTTTCTGATGTATAGTGTGTGTCATTCAAATCATCATTAACAATCGACAGCATCGTATAATTATATCGATGATGTTGATTATTACTTTTTTTCCATGCTTCCAACTCATTAGCTACAATGGAGGCAACTTTAGCTGTATTTCTATTGTAGTAATTATCTTTAATTAAATCTATTAGTTTATCAAGAGAAGTTTTTTCATAGTTATTAACTAACATTTCAAATTCTCCGAGGGTAACATTAATTCGTTCGAGTATTTTAACGAACTTAGAAACCGTAATTTCACATAAACCTCTCTCAAATTTGGATAGTAAAGAGACAGACATAATACCTGTTGAGGTTTCTGCAATCGTTAATTTCTTCTCTAGTCTGAGGATTTTAAAGTACTCACCATAATTCATAATTTCACCTCCAATTTTCATATATGAAAAAAAGTGCTACTTTCTTATATTATATAATACTATTACTAATATAGAGAGTATTTTTTTGAAAGGAGGTTTTTTCATGTTGGTTTTATTAGGAACATCTTTAATTGTTGCTACAGGCGGAATTTTAGTAATAATTGGTGGCTAATTAATTAGATTGTATCTTAAGATACTGTATGAAAAGCAAAATTAGTGTCTCTCATCGAGTCACTAATTTTGTTTTTCTCTATATCCACAGCTAAAAACGTGATAACGATGATAAAAAATCTGGGAAGTGATAGTATGTCACATATGATGAATTGGCAACAATTATTGACTGATGCACGTTATAACACTAACAATATCATCCATTTGCGCCCAGAAAGTGCGTACAACATGGACTCAGTAAAAATTATAAAAACCAAAGAATTTCAACAATTAGGTGAGAAGACGCATCGATTTCCAATTGATTTTTGGGAATTGACTCGTACAAGTATGACACATTCTTTGGAGGTTTCTTATACAGCGAAGATGATTGTTCATAAATTTGGCGAACGGTCCACACGAAAAGACATATCGAGAAATCAGCTAGCTAAAATGTCAGCAATAGTTAGTGCATCAGCTTTACTACATGAGGTGGGAATGCCGTGTTTTGGTTACGTTGGTGAACGTGTCATTAGGGAGTGGTTCAAAGAAAATTTATCTAAGTTAACAGTGAAGGATAAAAAAGTAATAGATTTGCTAAGTGTAGAGCAGCGCTATGATTTGGAGCACCTCAATGCGCGATCTCAAACTTTCAGGAGAGTTAGTAAGATGCATGATGAAGCTAGTCTGACCAAATTGAATTTGACTTATCCTATTCTAAACACGATTTTACCATATCCAGTTAAATTTTATAGAGAAAACAAGCCTCATAAGTTAGGCTATTATCAAAGCGAGTCACAATTTTATCAACAAGTTGTTCAAAAAGTGAATACCTTGGCGATGCCACATCCACTCGCATTGATTTTAGACGCGGCGATTGATTTAGTTGAAGTGGTTTCGATAATAAAGGAAGCAGTGGAAAGTGAATTAGTTAGTAGTTTAGATTTGCTCAATTATTTACAAAAATTTGTAAATGAGCTGGATTTAAGTTATGGTCAGCTGTCTCAAGTAAGAGAATTTTTAGGCTGGAAGGGGCAGGAGATTAGTAAGAGAATTCAGGAAGAATCGATCTTTTGCTTATGGTTAGAGGAATTGAGGTTACGCTTAACTAACACAGTGGCAACCTCTTTTAGTCAAAATTACCGTCAAATAATGATGGGAACTTATCCTCAGGATTTATTTTTTGAGACAGATATTGAGCCGTTAATGCGAGGATTACAATCTTTTAAAGTGGAAAGAATACTAAAACATCAGCAATTAATGGCCTCAGAAACAACGAGTGTTACCATTATGACCAAGCTTTTAGAGGGATTTGTATCATCGATTATTAATCTTAATCAACGGAAAATAAGCGAAAAAGGGACCAACCTCTGGCCGATAGATTCTCAATCTAAAGAGGTATCAAATATGGCTGAAGGAGATAGGTTGTATTACCTACTATTGCAGTTAGTAGATACGTTGTCTGATTTAACTGATGAAGCAGCTTTGACCTTATATGAAAAGCAAGGGGAAATGATTCAAAACTAAAAGAATAGCCCTCAGTTGGAGAACTGAGGGCTAAAGGAGATTTTTTATTTACTTTGGAGGAGTAAATAATGAAAAAGTTTTGTTAGGGTTGTTTGTTGGTATACATATATAATAACTTGCAAATGTGAAATTGCTGTGAACAATGAGTAACGATAGTTGGAAGAAAGGATTAAGGAAATTGAAAGAAGGAAATCGAGCAATTTATTTTTTCTTATAACCTCTTCATTCCTTATGTGGTGGATGTTCTTTTGTGTGCGATTTAAAAACAAACGAAAAAATTGCAAAAAAGGAAACGAGACTTGTGACCAAAGTAAAGGAATCTGCATTGAGTGATCCAGCTAGTAGTAGGGTTGGAAATAGAGCAATCGTCAATTTTTCTAAAAAAAGAGTGTAGCGCTCAATTTCTAAGGAACTAATTGGTAGAGCAAGGCTAATTAAAAAAATGATAAGTGTAAATAATAGCCATGTCACAAATAAGATGAGCAGTAGAAAGAAACCGAAAACAAACAGTTCCTTAAAATTTATCTGAATTAATTCTAACAAAACAGATTCATTCGAAACATTTTTAATAAATAAATCCAATACTCTGATTAGTAAAAAAAGTAAAAAGGCGGTTAAAGCAAAAATAAAGATCATGTGACTGATTAAGCGACTAGCTTTGCTAAGTTTTTTAGGCAATGTAATCCCTCCTCACCTCCATACTAAGCCATCAATTAGAAAAAGGCAAAGAAGTAAGTGGAATAAGTAATCCTTCTATCAAATTAAACCAATCAGAAGAGAACTACTCAAACTGCTTTAAGAGCTGATAAAGTTCTTTTTCGGAGTTACAGCTCATCAAACGCTGATGATTTGCAGGCTTGTTAACAAATTCGTAAAAATGAAGTAATGCTTCTTGGTGCGATTTATTGTCTTTAGGCGCAATTAGTAATAGAAGAGTTGCCTTTAAGTCATCAGCAAATGTTACGCCATGAGAAAGTCGGAGTAAGCTCATGCTCAATTGATTGACACCATCCGTTGGTGCGGCGTGAGGAATGGCTATTTTAGGCGCAATGATAAAGTAGGGATAATCGGGATTATATTGCGCAATAATAGTATCAAGATAGCGCTGTTCAATTGTTCCTTTTTTCAAAAGAGGCTCACCTAAAGCGTAGATAGCTTCATCAAACGTGAAAGTTCGAGAGCTGAATTTGATATCTTCAAGAGTTAAAATCTCTGTTAGACGTAAGCTGTTTGTCGCAACGGCAGTCGGGGCATTACTGAGTAAATAGGCTGAAAGTTCTTTTTTTAGTAATTGATAATCTTTAACTATGGCGTTGTTACCAATCAGCTCAAGGACTTCTGATATGTCAATGACTGATTGATCGTATCCGTTGATGTACTGATAAACATTCCGTTGAAGAACTTCTTTATCCGTTCGGTTAAGTAATTGCTTAATGATGAAAAGTTTTTTATCAGTAGCCACATAGATTGTTGAAAAAATCAAATCGATGGCTAATTCATCGGAAGCAAGTTGTTCATACTCTTTAAGGGACATGCTTTGAACAAATTCAATCGTAGGAAATAAGTGTATTAAATTTTTGTAAAGTAAGCGTGAGACGGCCATTCCACTTTTACAAATAACAATTGCTCGGTAATGTTTTTCCTGTCGTTCTTCCTTTTTTTGGATGAAGCTTTGGAAAAGTAAGACCACGTACATTGTTTCGGTGTAATTGAATTTAATTTTATAAAATGTTTCAATCGGCTTGAGAGCAGCCTTTACTTGCTGATAAATATTTTGATATTCTTTTGAAAAATGAATCATTTGAGAGTCTTCATAAGGAATTCCGTATTTTAGTCGATAAATGGCTGGTGCAATATGCTGACTCAACAGGGCGTTTAACTGTTGGTGTTTTTCGATGATGATGGCCATACTTTTTTCGAAGATAGCGATAACTTCTTCTATAAGCTTTGTTAGGCGGCTGTCACCTTTGAGTTTACTAGAAATAACATTGGCGCTTAAGATATGGATGGAAATAAAGGGAAAGTCAGTGGGATGGCTGACTAGTTGAGTCTTCTTAAGCTGTGTAGAAATAAAGCTATAGTCTTCCTTTGTAATGATACTTTCAAGTTCTTGGTTGTCATCAGCGCTAATTGATTGGCGGGAGCTTCGTCGATTGTTCAGAATAATTAATAGAGTTAAAAATTGCTCATAGACATCTGAAAACTTACTTTGGATGGCTTCTTGAAATTCAGTCATTTTAGTTAAGGTTACTCGATAAACGCTTACATCAATAGCTAATAAAGTAAGCAGAGAAGTCAAACTAAATTCATGTTTAACTAGATTCATCAAAGAGCGTGCAACAGCTGTTCGGATTGCTAATTCTGTACCAATGAAAGAATACCCATTTTTTCGAGAGTTACTACAGGAGAGTTGTTGCTCGCTGAAAGTTTGCTTTAATTTAGTGAGATCTGTGATGATGGTATTTTTACTTGCATTTAAGCGAGTAGCTAAAGACGTTAAGCTAGTATCTTTTAAGCTGAAAAGCAAAATAGGCAGCAAGACGCTGCGTTCTTTTTTATTAAAGTAGGGCTGTTGGTCAGCCTCAGTTTGTTTAAACAAATGATTCAATTGACTAAGTGTTAAATCTGCTGATAAGTAGTGATGATTTCGAGTTAAAGGGGCTATTTTAGCCCCCTCTAAAAACTTATTAACTTGGGTTAATTGATACTCAAGTTGTGAGCGATTTAAGTGTAATTTTAACTCTAATTCAGTTAAGCTAATATTGGGATTGCTAATAATTTCTATTAGTACGTCATAAAATAATTGTTTCATCACACTCACCTCCCAAAAGATTATTTAATAAGCATGTCACTAAAGCCAGAGTTTAAGTAGTCATTGATGACCTCAACGAGTAGATAGGGTGACCCGGGAATTGCATCAAAGGTGTCACCGGCGATATGTGTAGTTAAGGTAATGTTATCTAGCTGTACCAAAGGATCATCTAGAGTTAAAGGTTCTTTCCAAACCACATCTAGCGCGGCTCCAGCGATTGAGCCCGTTGCTAAAGCTTCTATCAGAGCAGCTTCCTCCATAATTTCTGCTCGCGCCGTATTAATAATATAGGCGCTTTTTTTCATTAGACTGATTTTTTCTTTATTAATCAAATGCCGTGTACTATCAGAAACGCGCATATGTAGAGAGATAATATCTGCTTGCTGGCATAAATCATTCAGGGAGACAGATTGACAATTTAGACCTTCCGTCGCGAGTTTCTCCGCCGAGACATATGGATCATGTACTAAAACCTTAACTCCCAGACCTGTCAATTTTTTGATAACGAGCTTTCCAATATAGCCAGCACCAACAATTCCGACCACTTGATTTTTCAAGGTTGTTTTGTAAGGATTATTGCTAAATTCCTTGCGCCACATCCCCTCTTTGATGGCGTAATTTGCGCGGGCTATGTTACGTGTTTCTGCTAACATTAGTCCAATCGTAAATTCGGCTACAGGTTCAGCATTGCGAATCACATGGATGAGGGGAAGCTCAGCTGTGCGTATGGCATCGAGATTGACATTTTCGAGACCGCCACGGCATGTTCCCACTAATTTTAGTTGTGAGCCTGCTTTAATCATTGCCTCTGAGACAGGAGCGTAGTGGCATAAAAGATAGTCCGTATCTGCTAATTCTTCTAAAATACCTGCTGGAAGTGTGACAGCTTCTGGTCCATGCTGCTCAATTTGTTGAATTTTTTCTTGGAATTCGTCTTTACTTAATGTGGAGTGCCATTCAAATGGCACAATGTGATCAATAGACTCCTCGACATTTAATTGTTTTACGGCCTTGATTAATGTTTCACTAGCGACTAATGGGTCGCCAATAACAATTGCTTTCATAAAATAACCTCCTTATGTCATAGCTTTTGAATTTGGTGTAGCATCTTTAGTATTCGTTGTAGCAGTTCGTTCCATGCAATCAACTATTTGTTGTTTCCGTGATTTAATAATTACGAAACAAATGACATAACCGATTACAGTAAGTCCAATGTAAAGTGGATTTTGAGTTAGGAAGATTAAGAACAGTATTCCTAAGAAGAAATTGCCTAGTACCACAAAACTTGCGATAAGTAGGGTGCCATCAGGAATTGCAACGCCAACGCTTTTTGCTACCTCAGTAAAGGTAGGGGCAACCGCGGTAATGATGTAGAGATTCATTACTAATAAAACTAAACTTGAAATTAATGATTTAAAGATATTACCATTTGAAATGGCAATAATGGGCTGAATAATATAGGGGATTGCGATTAAGTCAACCATCGGCAATGCCTGATTTCCCGGCAGAATGATGGCGAGAATAAGAATAAGTGGAATTAATAATAAACCAGTAATTAAGGTTGCAGGCTCACCGTAACCAGCGGCATCATTGATAGCTAAATACCACTCACGATCCTTCCCAGAGGCCTTAGCGGACTTACGTGAGGCATCTGTGATACTGGTAAAAGCTGAGGCGAAGATTCCTGCGATTCTTGGAAAGATAGCCATAATCGCTGCGGTTGAAACGCCCATCGTTGCTATTTCTCCCCATGCTGCTAATTCATTCAAGCGCATGAAATTACCAGCCAATCCGATTAATAATCCAAGAATAAAGCCAAGAGTTGATGGCTCACCTAAGAAACCGAGTCTCTTTTGAACATTTTCAGGATTCCAATTAATTTTGTTGACTCCAAGTTTATTAAGTAGCCAATCCATCAATAAGCCATAAGGGGTCTGTGTCACGTCATGTGGCGCAGAAATGGTTGTTCCAGGATAGCCATAATAAGTTCCCCAACGCTTGGCCAAAATTTCTGAGAACAGCAAAGTAAAAAGATTACATAACACCATCAATCCAATTGCTAAAACTAAATTTTTAGTGACGATGTAGAGCATAGAGCCCCACAGCATAAAAGAGTAATTATTCCATAGATCGGAAGGCATAAAGACATTAGTGAATTTACTGACAAATAAAATCAATTGTAACAATAGCCCCACGCCTAAGAAAATCATACCAACCTCAGTTGAATAGGCGACAACAGAGGTTGCTTGCCAACCAGTATCTAAAATCCGTAGATTAACACCAGTATTTTCGACCATCCGATTAACAACTGGCGTGACAATCGGGGTATAGGCACCGATTAACATATTAAACCCTATCAGCCCAATCCCAGCGTTTAATGCCGCAGTAAATGATTTTTTGAGACCTACTTTCATAAATAAAGCGATAATCAGAATGACAAAGGGCACAACAATTGACGCACCAAAGGCATCCATAATTTTACTCAGAATATCTAGCATAATAGCTCCTCCTTTTATTCCTCAAACTAGTGCTAATTAGTTGTTAGCTAACTGTTTCCCTGTTTCGATTAAAGCGTCAATAAATTCTTCTTCCCCCATCCCTGTTAATAATCCAACAGCATTCAAGGTTGGCATATCATATTTTCTAACCAAAGGGCTTGTATGGACTATTAGATCATATGAGCCAGAGTTAACTAATTCTTCTGCGCCACTTGGATTTACCTCAACTGTTGACGCGGTAACCCCATGTTCTGATAAGAGATCCTTTACCTTCGTCGCGATCATTGAGCTAGTGACGGTACCTGAGCCACAAACGGATATAATTTTTAGTGATTTCATTGGTTATTCCTCCTTTTTAGTTTGAAACGAGTTTAAGGTGCTACATAAGCTTGAAGCAAGTGAAACAGATCAGTCGCTTCATCAGATTGTTTGATTTTAGTCATTTTTTCTGTTTGACCAAACAAATTGACGAGTGATTTTAAAATCTCGAGTTGTAGATCACCTTGCTTAAAGCCGATTACAAAGATTAACGTCGGTTCAATCACTTTTTGTTCCTCAGCGTAGGTTCCCATTTCTCGAAAGGGAACGTTATCTTTAACTTTAATCACATAAATGAATGATTTCTTGACGTATTCTGGATCAGTATGGGGAATCGCCACTGCACCACTAGCAGTCATTAGACCAGTTGGATAGGCTTTTTCCCGTGCCATAATCTGGGGTAAAAACTCTTCGGTGACTAAATTTTGCTCTTTTAAGCGTCCAGCAATGTAAGAAAATAGAACCTCTTGCTGATTAATATCGACATTGATATCAATTAAATCAGGTGAAAATAATTCATTGATACTCATAGACACACCTCACTACCTACTATATTTGACTTTAGAAAACTACTTTTTTTGACCATAGGCTTTAAATTTTTCTAACATTAGGCTGACTTCATCATCTGATAGGATAACGGGTTCACCAACGCATTTTGCTTTGTAGTAAACCTCCGCCATGCGTTCGGTTTCTTCAGCAATTGAAAAAGCCTGTTCTAAACTATTTGAAACAGTCAGCAGGCCATGATTAGCAAGTAAGCAAGCATAGCGTCCTTTCATAGCCTCAAGTGACTGCTCGGCAAGCTCCCAAGTACCAAAAGAAGCATAATTAGCGCAGACAATGTCATTTCCACCCGCAATAGCAATGTAGTAATTAGCTGCGGGTAATGACCATCCAAGTGTGGCTAGAACTGTGCTGTAGATTGAGTGGGTATGCACAACAGAGGTGACATCATCCCGCTGTAGATAATAAATGCGGTGCATATCCAGTTCACTAGAAGGCTTACGAAAACTATCGATAGTGTCTCCAGCTAAGGTAGTCACAACCACGTCCTCAGGGGTTGTGTCGAAATAATCGATACCGCTTGGGCTGATCGCCATTAGATTCTCATCACGGTTGTAGATACTGATATTGCCACCTGTTCCAGTTGTTAACCCGCTTGTTATTAATTTTTTTCCATAGGTGACAATCAGTTCTCTTTCCTTTTGAAGTAACATGTTAATTCATCCTTTCTTTTAATATGACTTTAGTATAGAAGGTTCTTTCAATTTAAGGAATACGCTTTCAACACAATGTTACAAATGGATGAACAAAGTATTGGGATGAAGGGGTGTGGATTGTAAAATAATCTGGGGTAGCCCTTGACATTAACGCAGCGTTACCCTTTAAGATGGAATTATATGAAGGAAAAGGAGACGACTAATAATGGATATCAAGATATTAAACACAAATGATTTGTATGAGGAGCTAATTCAACTTGAGGAAGGACAGCGGCAAGCTTTTTTTACTGATAACTTTTTGCTGCCATTTGAAGAGATGTCCACTATCTTGAATTTGCCAACTAATCCAGAAGAACTAGGTTTATTGCCTTTAAGTGGATATGAAGAAGAAATGACCGAGATGCTTGATACATTACAAGGGGAAAATGTTTGGGAGGAGGCTGAAAGGACACTGCAGAAAGCGAGTCAACTTTTTGAGAACCAAGGAATTAGTGTGCCTGAAACTGTCAAAGTGGGGATATTTTTAGGAGATCCTAAGTATTTGGCGACTACTCAAGGGTACACAGGAATTGGCTCAGTGCCGGGATATATTCAGGTAATTATTGCCCCCAATGAGTATAATATACCGCGCTTAAATGCTTGTCTTGCTCATGAGTTTCATCATAACGTGTTATTTCACAATGCGAAGTGGGATTTTATGACAGAGGTGACAGTTGCTAAGTACTTAGCGGTAGAGGGATTGGCGGAAAGTTTTGCTGGGGAGTTATTTGGAGATCAGATGATTGGACCCTGGGTAACGGAAATTGATCAAGTAGATTTAGAGAAGGCAAAAAAGCTGATCAGTGCTAACTTAGGAGTGACTGGTTTCATGGCAGTTAGTCCCTACATTTATGGCGACAGCCCCTTTCTTCCTACTACAACTTCTATTGGTATGCCAATGAATGGTGGGTATGCTGTTGGCTATCAGGCAGTTCAGGCTTATTTGAAAAAAACAGGGAAAAGTGTCGTTGCGGTGACTCTTCAAAGTGGTGAAGACATCATGACAGACTCTGGGTATTTTGATTAACAAGTTATGAAATGGGAAAGAGTATGACTTGATGGCCGAAGAAAACGGTTCATCAAGTTTTTTTAGTGATAAGGAGTTCCTCCGTCCATTCAGTTGTAAGGAAGTAAAAGATTGTTTGAAATGCGATGTTCACTTATGGCATAATAAGTTAAAGGAGGAATAAAATGAATAATTTGGTAGCTTATTATCTAGCAAATTATCTATCCTTATGGGTAGTATTTGTTTGCTATTTTTACAATTTTTATACGGCATTGGAAGTGAAATTTTCGCATTGGCAACTTTGGGTGGGAGCCGCTATTTTGAGTTTAGTAGATTTTGTATGTTTTTTCATCTTTAGAAATGTCATGCTTGAAAAAATTTCTTTCATCTTAATTATCTTACTGATCGTTAGTCCGTTAATATGGAAAAAATCACACATTCCTTTTTTTAAGATAGTAAGTGTTTGTCTTTTATTAACTGGTCTACACTTATCATTTACGATATTAAGTGATGTTGTGAGCATATGGGCGATTAAATATGTCGGACAAGCCATTTTTAGGACAATTAGTGTCAAGCTTATTTTATTTATAATGAGCATTTATTGCGTTCAATTGGTAATGTGCCTGTTGTTAAATTTATTTTTACGTAGCAAACGAGGTCGCAGTATTATCGATCATCTGTTTCAAACTAAGGGAGTCAGCTGGATAACCTTTGTTAGCTCCATGTTGATGACGGCTATTTTAATTGGGTACTTTTTAAATTACTATGAAATTTTCTTTGAGAAAAACGAGGCAGTTGGCTTCCTATTAGTAGTCTATCTTTTTTTTGGCGCTATATTTGGTATTACATTAGCGGTAGTCAGCTATATTCGTTTGTATCAAGATAAATTAACTGTAGCAGAAGCGATGTTGGTTCAACAGCAATCCTATAATCGTGTGCTTGAGGATATCCAACAAGATGTGCGCCATTTTCAACATGATTATAAAAATATATTATCTAGCTTTTATCTTCAACTCAAAGAAGGAAAAATTGAAGAGGCTCAGGCTTTACTTGAAGAAAAATTTTTATCATTTGATAAAAATGTCAGCTATACGATCAAACAAATGGGCTTTTTAAATAATATTCAACAGATTGAAGTCAAAAGTTTGTTGTTGACGAAGATGCTGCAGATGGAACAGAAAAAAATAAAATTCCAAGTGGAGGTGGTGAACTCTATTTCAGAATTTCATATTGAAACGGAAGATCTTGTGCGCTGTTTAGGGATTCTCTTAGACAATGCCATGGAGGAGGAGACTTTGACAGACGAAAAGACAGTTCACTTTGTTGCTTATCGAGAAGGGGCAACAGTGACAGTCATGATAAAAAATCATTTAAAAGAAGAGAAAAAAGTGGCCGAAATTACTCAGGATGGGTATTCAACTAAAGGAGAAAACCGCGGAATTGGGTTAAGTAGCTATCAGAAGATACTAGCCAAGTATCCGAATGTGCTAAATAAAACAGTTGTCTCGGATAATCAATTTCAGCAAATATTAAAAATGCAAGTCAGCTAGGGGGAAATCAATGAAGAACATCTACATTTGTGACGATGAATTAATTTATCGTGAACAACTGGCTAGCCTGATTATGACAACTATTGATGAGCAGTCTTATCCTTTGATGATTGAGCTGAAGGCTAAGACAACTCAGGAATTACTGGAGAAGGACTTTGACTATTCAGAGAGTATCTATTTTTTAGATGTCAATATTATTGGATCGCCAATTAATGGATTTGAACTGGGCAAGAATATTAGGCGTCGTGATCCCCATGGGGTTATTATTTTTGTGACGACCTTTGAGGAATTAGCTTTTGAAACCTTTAAATATCGATTGGAAGCGATGGATTATATTGTCAAGGATCAACCAGAAAAAATAGCTAGTCGAATTGCAAGTTGTTTAGAAAGTATCATGGAGCGAGAAGAAGGCGAGTCAACAACTAAAAGCGAAGAGGAATTATTGACAGTTAAATTTGGCGATGAGTTACTTCGTCTGGTGATTGCCGATATAGTTTTTATCGAGACCTCAAATCGTAGTCATATGGTGGTTATTCACACGATGAATCAAGTCATTGAGGTTGCTGATAAGCTTCAAGAGTTGGAAGAGAAATTACCAGATCAATTTATCCGAAGTCATCGCTCCTTTTTAGTTAATCAGTCATATATCAAACGATACGATTTAAAGCGAAATATGATCGAATTAACCACGGGACAAATCTGTTTAGTCTCTCGACGCATGAAAAAAAGCTTAAAAGAAGTACTAGCCCTCCTCTAAACTTTTTTATTACCTTAGATGAGTGTTGTCCACTAGCCTGGCAGTTAGATTGGATGTCCCTCCTAAGATAATCAACTAAGAAACTATCATTAGTATAGAATAATTTAAGTGGAATTATTTTAATTTTGCCTAAATGGTCTTTTTATTGCTTAAATGGTTAACCAATTGTATAAAAAATAATCCTGATAGACTATTAGAGGATTCTTTTGAAATGGGGCGTTTTCTGTTAATAATGTAAAATCCAAGGCAATTCAGTAAGCATAATTTGCATAAATCCCCTAAAATAAAGAGGTCAACTAAATTTTAAGGGGAATAAAATGATGGAAAAAAAGCAAATTAAAATCGCCTACTGTCGCGTTAGCAGTACAGACGATCGGCAAAAGTTGGGATTAGCTGTTCAAACTGAGGCTTTAATGGGCTCAGATCATCTCTTTGTTGAAAAGCATAGTGGAGGTGATGATAATCGTAAGGAACTAACTAAAGCCCTTAGGCTCGCTAAAAGGTTGTCAAAGGATGAAATGAATCACGTCACAGTGTATGTCTACAAGTTAGACCGTCTTACACGTCGAATGAATACTCTTGTCACGATCATAGATGATTTGTCAAAGCATGATGTCAATCTAGTATCAATTTGTGAAAATGTAGAAATTAATACTTTGATGGGTCGCCTTATTTGTACTATTTTAGGCTTTACGGCGGAGTTGGAGTTGTCCAATATTAGTCAAAGAACTAAAGATGGTTTGCGAATTGCTAAGGAGCGAGGCGTTAAGCTTGGCAATCAAGGGTTAAATCCAAAAACTGAACAAAAGATTATCCAACTCTACCAAAATCTCGATTTGCCAATCAGACTCGTAGCAAAAAGATGTGGTGTCAGTGAAGCGACGGTATATAATGTTGCTAAAAGAAATAAGTTGTCCAGAAGAAAGCAATTATTTGAATCAATTTAATAAAAAATCTGTCGCCAAGTTATTATGACGAAGAAGAGTGATAACTTGAAGGAGAAACGTCAGTTAGATTAATTAAACCTTACCACTAGTGTAATTTGGCTGATTTGAAGTATCAGTGGTGAAGGGGAAGAGACCCTTAATAAAATATCCGAAATATGAAGTGAGTGTCACTAGTAGCCAGTAAGGAATCATTAGTTAGTTGACACTATCGCTATTTCTGATAAACTAAATGGTAAACGAATCAGAGAATAATCAACAAATGAGTTAGTTTTTATTTCGTATTTAGAGGACAGTACTTCCTACTGATATTGCTGGGGAAAAGAAGTGGGGGACAAAAAAACGGGTTCACTTTAAGTTCCAAAAATGGTATGATAGCAGTGTTAAAATAATTGTAGACCACTTATCAATCCAACGAACGTCTGGTAGAGAAGTTAAAAAAATAAAAGTTAATTAGGAAAGTCATTGATGCTATAGTGTTTGTCACTATGGTGTCAGTGACTTTTTTGCGTGATTCAGATTGTCTATTTATCGTTCGTTTGGTAGAGGTATTCGGATGTTTTGGCTATTATTGATAGAAATGAGTGTGAAAGGGGAGAGCAATGGCTTATTTGAAACGACTTTATTTGTTAATTCTAAGATTACTTCCTAAGTTAAGTAAACAAAAGTCGCTTGTTTATGTAATGAGCTTTTCATACAATGATGGCAAATTGATTCGTAGTTTAGCTGATAGATATCAAGAGGCTTTGGTGGTTTTTTATGTACCGAGAACCAGAGAATATGCAGAGGAATTGGCACAAGCTGGCATCCAAATTATACCCTATACTCCTTGGCAGCTTATAGTTAACAATCAAATTGCAGTATTGAAAAATGCTAAGTTGATCTTAGTAGATAATTATTTTTCAGAGCTCTCAATTCTAGAAAATAAACCACCTGTTATTCAGTTATGGCATGCGATTGGTGCCATTAAAACATTTGGCTGGAAGGATTCCCGGACTCGTTTAAGAAATGCGAGCGACAGACATAGATTTCAGAAGGTTTATAACCAGTTTACTGATATTTTGGTTGGTTCTAAGGTCATGGGAGATATAGTTCAACAAAGCTTCCAAGTCCCATCAGAGGTTATCCGGTACATTGGCCTTCCTAAAGCGGATAGTTTACAAGAAAAAGTATCTAAATCATCTGATTCAACGATTAGGCAAATTGTCTATGCTCCGACTTATCGTGAGAATCACCCACAATTATTGACAGTCTTAGAGGAGGCACTTAGCGTTTTTTCAAAGCTATTAGCCACGCGCATAATAATTAAATTACATCCAACCGTGTCATTTCCGCAATTGGTATTACCAGACAATAGTGAGATTACTTCTACTCCTTTAGAGCAACTTTTTGAAGCAACTGATTTGTTGATAACTGATTATTCGGCGAGTGTGTTTGATTTTCTGTTATCTAAAGAAAACCCTCAGATCATTTTTTTTATGCCAGATAAAGCACAATATGAAAAGCAACCGGGGATTGAGCTCAGTTTTTGGAGAACTGCGCCTGGGCCGATAACTACCACTAGAGAAGAGTTGGAAGCGGCTCTTAAAGAAAAAAAATATCTAAATTACGAAGAAAAATGCCGTGAGTTTAACTCACGATGGAATGATTATAACGATGGTAAGGCGCTATCAAGGGTGTTGGAACTGGTTCAGGTTAGAATGGGAGATTAATATGAAAACAGAGTACCTAGCTGGATTGCCAGTGGATGTCTTGAGTCACGGAGAGATTGTTGCAGACCTACCAAGATATCTAGCTGAAAAGAAGAAGATGATTATAACCAGTGTCAACCCTCAGATTACGATGCAAGCGTATGAACATAAAGAGGTTTTTCAGTATATCCACCGAGCGACTCATCGCATTGCTGATGGTGTTGGCGTCGTAAAGCTATCAAAGTGGACAGGGGGAAATATTCGTCAACGTATTACGGGGATTGATGTCATGGAAAATTGTTTGGCCTTTGCGGATCAACATGAGTGTCGGATCTTTCTTTATGGTGCGCAAAAAGAAGTTGTTGAAAAAGCTGAAAAGAATATTAACAAGAAGTACCCTAACTTGATAGTAGCAGGACATTTGCATGGGTATACAAGCAAAAATGATGCACGAATTGTTGCGCAAATCAATCAAGCCAAGCCGGACTTTCTATTTGTTGCACTCGGGTCTCCAAAACAAGAGATTTTTCTTGAAAAGAATCTTGAGCAATTAATTGCCACCATTTTTCTAGATGTTGGTGGAACATTTGACGTTCTATCAGGCATGGTTAATCGGGCGCCAGATTTTTTTATTAAGCATAATATTGAGTGGCTTTACCGCTCAATTAAATATAAGCGGTATGAGCGTCTGTTACAGATTCCACAGTATATCTTGAAAGTACTAAAATTTAAGCGACAAAAATGATAGAAATTGAAAAAGGTGAAGAAATGAAACGAATAATCACATATGGGACCTATGATTTATTGCATTATGGGCACATCAATATCTTGAGACGAGCGAGAGAGATGGGAGATTATCTCATTGTCGCTTTATCGACAGATGAATTCAATTGGGACAGTAAACAAAAGAAATGTTATTTTACCTACGAACAAAGAAAAGAATTACTAGAATCTCTTCGTTTTGTGGATTTGGTTATACCAGAAAAAAATTGGGAACAAAAAGTAACCGATATTGAAATGTATCAAATAGATACGTTCGTAATGGGGGATGATTGGACAGGTAAGTTTGATTTTCTTCAAGAAGAAACGACGGCTGATGTTCTTTATTTACCACGGACACCAGAAATTTCAACGACAAAAATTAAGCAAGAACTGACTAATCATACAAGGGAAGTTACTAAATGAAGATTTCAATACTAGGATTCAATTTATTTGCTCCAGGTGGAACGACTCAAAGTAATCTCAATCTTATTCATGAATTTTTGGATTTTGGTCATGAAATTACGTATTACAATTTTGCCGAATATAGTCGAATGGATGTTATTACCCTGCAATACAATGATGAGCGAATGAAAAAAGTCACGTTTCATCCAGTTACTAAGCTGACAGAAGAGGAGACGGAGCCAGCAGATTATTACTATATTACCAGAGAATCATTTTTTCCACTGGCAAAGATTTTGCGTTCTAAGTTTCCAAAATCGCAGATTATTGGTGAAATACATGCCCCTTTAGCTTTAATTCAGACTGATTTCACGCCTTATTTGCCTTATTTTTCTTATATTCGCGTTGCGACTGAATCAATCAGACAAGCATTCATTGAACGTTTTGAATTTGACCGGGTTTTTACTCAAAAGGTCAGTTTGTATCATATTGAGCCTGCTAAAGAAGTAAGGTCAGCACCAACCAAAAATTTATTAATCTTTTCACGGTTTTCTGAGGATCAAAAGGATATTTCATATGCTATTCGCTTAATGGACTATATCGTCAATTATTTAAAACAGACTGACATTTATCTTTATATTAACGGCTATGGAATTGGAGAAGTTCTTTATAAAAACCTAATTGGCTATTATGAGATTCAAAAGAATGTTTTTATTAATAAACCAGTGCCGTCAGAATATATTTACCTGTCTACCGCTCGTTGTGAAACACTGGGTTACTCAATTATGGAGTCAATTTCAAAGGGGCATCCTGCTCTTTTGTATGCAGGTGACGATAACGTGGTGAAAGAGATTTATCATGAGTTTAAGACGGTTAAATGGATTACTAAAAATCTTCAAATCGATGGTCAAGTACTACTTCATTTAACTAAGAGGCAACCTGTTCAAAAGGAGTTCGATCATGATAAGGAACTGCTGATGACTATGAAGAGGGGATATGTAACTAACTTTCTATTTCATACAAAAGACAAATTGGTTTTTAATGACAAGCAAATCAGAGGCTTAAGCTCGCAAGAAACTGATGAGTTGATGAAAGGGATGATGGTCAAAATAATTAAGGATGATTTACGAAAATATCGGTTGATGTATTACTCATTAAAAGAGTGGCCAGTGATAGGTGCAGTAGTAAAATCTGAATTTGTCAGAACGAACTCAAAGAAATTTATTGAGACTATGTTGCTACATACTAAAAAGAATAGCGATCATACGATGGCCCTTCGTTCAGATTTTTATTTTATTGAATCATTCCATGGTAAGAATTTCTCGGGAGATCCTAAGCATTTAGCAATAGCCATTAAGCGACAAGAACCAAACAGTACGTTCTTTGTCAGCTCTGTTAACCAGTTAGTAGATATGGAAGTACGCTCTTATGGGTTTATACCAGTGCGAACAGGATCAAAGGAGTATCTGGCGAGTTTTGCGGAGTGTCAATATGTTATTGTAAATGGTAATACACTTGATTCTGCAGGGAAAAGAAACGGTCAGATTGTAATACAGACATGGCATGGTTTACCTTTAAAGAAAATGGTAAATGACTTGGAAAATAAGGAAGAACGAGAAAAAGAAGCTGAGGCTTTTGCACCAAGAATGCAAAAATGGGATTACCTCATTACTTCAGGAGTCTATAATACTTCTCTTCTATCGTCAGCATTTGAACTTAAAAATAATCGGAAGTTAAAAGTGCTAGAAAATGGTGCACCGAGAAATGCTTACTTATTAACTAATGCTGATTCTCTTGAAGAAAAAGAACGAATTTATTGGAAGTATTTTAATCGACCATATGATCCTAGTAAGAAATTCATTCTATTTTGTCCAACATGGCGTAAGGGAAATAGAAAAAATGTGTCTGAAATCAATCTAAAAGAGGTCATCAAAGCACTTCCAGAAGATTATGAAATCATCGTCAAACTCCATCCGTTAGAAGGAAAACTGCGGAAGAAATATGCGTTTTTAGATGAACGAATTCACTGTTTTTACAATGAGTTAGTAGATATTCAGGAACTTTATATTATGTCAAATACACTTATTTCGGACTATTCCTCTGCTATTTTTGATTATGCGCATTTGAAACGAAAAATTATCGTACTACAGGAAGACGTACAAGAGTATCAGCAAGAAGTTGGATGGTATTTTGATATGGAAGAGGAATATCATTTACATGGGAAAGGTTATTCCTCTCAGGAATTAGTAGAACAATTATTGATGATAGACGAGTCAGAATGCTATCAATTAATCACTGAAAAATTACTGCAGGCCGATTCGGCCTCATCATCAGAAGCTATTTTAAAAACAATTTTTGCAAGGAGCTAAATTATCAATGAATGAAGAAAAAATAGATATAAACGAACAAATAGACGAGTTAACTATTGGAGAAATGACGCATAAAGAAGCTGTAGGTAAATACAACAAAAATGACAAGCTCATTGTAGATTTGAAATCGGATAAAAATATTATCTCTCTTGCGCGAAATGAAAAACATTATTATAACCTCTACATTGAGTTGTTGACTAATGATTACATGCTATACATGCATAAGGGGCAAAAATCGTATTTTATTAAACGGACTCAGTTAGAAACTATATGGCAAAGAAAAGATTTAATACGATATGGAGATTTATTTTATAATATTGAAGAGGTAGCGAAAGAAAAGGTTAATCGAATGGCACCAAATCGTTTGGTGGTTATTTTTTCATCAATGCCACCAGAGAAAGACTATGCATCACCTAATATTGGATTGAGATGCTTTACAAAAAATTTTCCATCGTTATCAAAGCATTTAGTAAAGGGGACTCGCATTATGCGAATTATGGATGCGAATTTATCACACGGTAGTCATTACATCAATACATTTAATTATGCAATGTTTGAAGAAGAGGTTCAAGGAGCTATTACGGAGGTCATGCAGCGCTACAGTATTGATAAAGAAGATGTTGTTCTATATGGAACATCAAAAGGTGGAACTGGAGCTTTATATCACGGCTTGTTGGGCGATTATAAAACAGTCTGTATTGATCCAATCTTGAGTTTAAGAGAATACAATGAACTGAATATGGACTCTCACTTCTTGAGTAACTTCAGAAATGAGAATCTAACGGATGCTTTACTTAATATGAAGCAAGAGTCATATTATAAAAAAATTATTTTAGGTTCGCCATATGTGCCTTTTAACTATGGCTTATACTCGCGATTATCTGAGAATCAACATGTAGAAATTTTCAATGTTTTTGATAACAATATCAAGAGCCATTTAGAAGTATCACCTAATAGTGTTGCCGAGCAAGTTACATTCATAAATACTCATTTATTAGAGTCTAAAAATTTCAAAAAAATGACTGAGGATTTGTATAAAGTTGTGACCGAAAACTATCCTAGTTTTACCTAAAAAATAGTCTAAGAGGAGTAGTATTTTGGAAAAAAGAACAAAAGTAAAAGCTCAATATATAACTAAAGAATACGATCTTTTGAAAAAAAAATCCGATAAATTAAAAAGCTTGTTTTCTATCTCCAAAAAAGATATTCCAAAATTCTGGGCATTAAAAGGTGTTTCTTTTGAGGTGAAAGATGGAGAAACTGTGGGGATTATCGGCATCAATGGTTCGGGAAAATCAACGCTTTCTAATATCTTGAGTGGCATAATACCTCCGACTTCTGGTGAACTTGAAATTAACGGGGAAACCTCTATTATTTCCATTGGAGCAGGCCTAAAAGGACCCTTGACGGGAATGGAAAACATTCAATTGAAATGCCTGATGATGGGGATGACCAATAAAGAGATAAAGGCATTATCAGCGGGAATTATTGAGTTTGCCGAGCTGGGGGATTTTATCAATCAGCCAGTTAAGAGCTATTCGAGCGGTATGAAAAGTCGTCTGGGCTTTGCAATTGCTGTCCATCAAAATCCAGATATTTTGATTATTGATGAAGCGTTGGCAGTTGGCGATGATACCTTTTATCAAAAATGCTTAAACAAGATGCTTGAATTTAAAGAACAGGGAAAGACCATTTTTTTTGTCAGTCACTCATTGGGTCAGGTAGAAACACTTTGTGAGAAAACGATTTGGATGCATTATGGTGATCTACAAATGTTTGGTCCAACTAAAGAGGTTATTGCAGAATACCGATCATTTAGTAATTGGTTTAAAGGCCTTACTAAGTTAGAACAGTCTAAGTATAAAAATGAAAAGGTCACCGCTCAAAAGACCTTCAATTTAGAAAAGTGTCGTAAACAAGCGATTGAGAAGGCCAATGGAAGTACTCTGTCGCGCAGTGACTTTAAGGATATTCAAAAGAATACAGAGCTCATCCCTATCGGCCAGAAGATGGGGAAAGGGACGAGAGGTCTATTGCTGATTTTAACGATCATGATGCTATTTTTTAGTCTAGTTAGTTTTCGCAACCGATCCGTTTCAAGTGTGTTAATGGAACCCTTTGATTACATTCTTAAAGATAAGGAGGAGGTTAAAACACCAGTCTTTAGAGCGAAGACCTCTAAAAGTAAACCCACTACTTCACCAGAATCCGAGGCTTCGGTTAGCTCTGATTCCAGTATACCTCCAGAAACAGCTGAAGCCTTACAAACAGAGACATACGTTGTACAAAGCGGAGACACACTTGACAGTATCGCAGTTAGATATCAGATAGCAATCGAGACATTACTTGAGGTGAACAATTTAGAATCTAGCATGATTGACGTGGGGCAGGTTTTGATCATTCCTCAAGGACAATGACAAAAGGAGTAAGGTATGAAAGAAGTATGGATCATTATTAAAGAGCAGTTTTCTAATTTAGGCATTGTCTTCCGACTATCAAAATACGAAGAAAAAGCCACGTATCAGAGTCATTACTTAGGGTTACTTTGGCAAATTTTGAATCCGATGATTCAGATTGGCATTTATTATATGATTTTTGGTTTAGGTGTAAACGGGGGAAAACAGATTGATGGGGTTCCCTTTATTGTCTGGATGATGATTGGGATATCTGTTTGGTTCTTCATCAACGGCTCTGTGTTAGGGGCTTCTAACAGTATTTTTAGAAATGTTGGGTTAGTAGCAAAAATGAAATTCCCTGTGAGTCTATTACCTTCCATCTCAATAGCGAGTAATCTAGTTAATTTTCTGTGGATGTTAGCGATTTGTCTGATCTTTTTGATAGTTTCGGGAATCTATCCGACTATTTATTGGCTTCAGTTAATTTATTATTTCGGTATGATGTTTATTTTTCTATTTTCCTTTGGTATTTTTAATGCCACCATTACAACGTTGGTGAGAGATTATCACATCATGTTACAGTCGATTATGCGAGTTGTTTTCTTTATTTCTGGTCCGATTTGGGATATTGAAAATCGTAATTTACCCATTGGATTAGTAAAAATATTAAAGTTAAATCCTTTTTACTATTTGATAGAAGGCTTTCGAGACAGCTTTCTTTCTCGAGGCTGGTTCTGGGAAAAAGGAAATTATACATTGATTTTTTTAATGATGTCGTTAATTTTGGTCATTATTGGCTCACACTTACACTTGAAGTTTCGAGCTAAATTTGTTGATTATATATAAATGAATAGGAAGTGATATAAATGAAAACACGCCAAAAAAAGCATGTGATAGTGACAATTTTGTTGGTGACACTATCTCTGGTACTAGCTTCATGCAGTTTATTTACTGATACTAGTAAGAAGGAGCAAACACCAATTGAGGATTTATCTCGTTTAAAAGGTAGTCATTGGCTGGTAGAATCTGATTATCAAGGAGATTTTAATCCTGAGGACACATTTGATTTTGAAGCCGTTGATTGGAAGGGGGCGAGTAAAAAGAATAGCTTAGCTTTCGTAGATGATTCCAAACTATTTGTAGGTGCCTACGAAAATCAAGAACTAGTTTATGGCCGCTTTTTTAAAATTAATGCGACAGATAAGCCAACATATTCTTTCTCTCATGAGAGCTACATAGCATCTGACAGCTATTTAAAAACTAAAATTCCAGAAACAAATAGACAAAGTTTTTCGTCAGTCGCAGCTACTACAATTCCCGGAGCTGATACTAAGGCAGCTTATTCAATCTCTAAAGAATACAGTAAAAAGTTTGCTGATTGGAGCAGCACTTTTTATCTATTAGATGACTCTACCCTGATTAGAGAAGTGCTCTATGATTCTGATAGTAAAATATCGCTATTGAAATATAAAAAGCAATAACAGAACGTTCATGTAATAATATAAGGAGATTTCGAATGAAAAGTGTGGCAATATTTGGTTCATGTATTTCTCGGGATAATTTTAATTCACTCTTCAATCCTCATTATAAAGAGTCATTTGAAGTAACCATTTTTCAAAATCAAGTGAGCTTTCTTAGTGCTATGTCTAAAAAGATACCGACAATAAATGATTCAGAATTCAAAAATGAGAATGAGAGGTATGCGTTTAAAAGTGAAGCGACTAAAGGTTTTTTTGAGCAACTATCAATTAAACAACCAGATTTTTTAATCGTAGACTTTTTTGCAGATGTTTACTTTGGTTCTATTGAAATTGAGGAAAATGAGTATTTCACGGATAATGTAAAGTATTTTCATTTAGAGGGATTAAAGGGAGAGAGAATTAAACCTTATGATGAATTTGCAAGCTATTTCTACATCTGGAAAAGAAAAGTAACTGATTTTTTTGCTAAGCTGGAACAACACTCACCTACGACACAGGTAGTTGTCATCAATACGGAGTTTTTGGATACCTTTGAGGATGGTGAGTCTTTGAATAAAACAAGACAAGTAAAAAATATTAAAACTTTTGATATATCTGTGTTGAATTCTATTTATGAAAGTATGAGAATATATGTCACTCAAAACTTCAATGTCCATTTGTTAGATATGACTGAAACTAATTATAAGCTGAGTAAAGAACATCCTTGGGGACAATTATATGTACACTATGAATGGAGATACTATACAGATTTTTTAAGTAAACTTCAGGCAATTGTTATGAAGGACTTGTTGTCACAGATAGAGATCCGCAAAACTGATCTTAATGCATTGCGAAATGACTATGATGAATTAGAACTATTGAATAATGTGTTAAGACGATCAAATTCATCAATAAATGAGCGAGTGTTATATCTTGAGAATGAGACACTGTTTCAACGGTTTAAACGAAGAAGGACGAATAAATAAGAGGGACAGTTGTATCTACCTATTTATTAATCACAAATAACGTAGGAAAAGGTCTTATCCTCTGGTCTTTGGATGATTTTTACACAAAAAGGAGCCCTCAGTTTTCACTGAGGGAAGGAGATTTTTAATTACTTTTCAGAGCTGTTAGAGTCTGAATGTGTTAACACTTAGATAAAAAGCATCTGGAGAGCAATTAAAAAATGAAAAAGTTTGTTAGGGTTGTTTGTTGGTATACATATATAATAACGTGCAAATATGAAATTCGTGTGAATAACCTGTTGTAATAGTTGGAATTATTTATTAAGGAAAATTAAGGTAGTCGCGGGTACTATTAGTTGTGAAAAAATACGCAATAAGTTTGAGGAAGGATTCCGACTTAGGGACGAGGTAAAAAAGATAGAACTTCTTTATAGTTAAAGGTGAAGAAAGAATTCACTGAGGAGGGGTAATCTTGGAACATATTGCGAAAAAAACAAATAGGGTAGCGCTCGAAAAAATTGATAAAGTGACAATATTTTGGCTATTTACTTTAGGATCAATTGCGGGCTATTTAGTTGAGATGGTGTTTTGCTTCGTGAAGAACGGTTTTTTTGAAAGTCGCCAAGGGCTATTGTATGGGCCTTTTAGTCCTGTTTACGGAATAGCAGTCGTAATCATGACACTGCTATTTACGCCTATTCTAAAGAAAAGCAAATTAACGATTTTTTTGATCAGTAGCATCCTCGGTGGTCTTTATGAAGTCGTCTGTAGCTACGTTCAAGAGAGAGTTGTTGGCAGTATTTCATGGCATTATCCGCGCTATGCTCTGGGTATTTTTAATGGTCGAACGAGCTTAATCTACATGCTTTTCTGGGGTGTCCTTGGACTTGTCTTTGTCCGTTATGGGTATCCATTTGTTATCAAGATGCTAACACGTGTTACAGCTTCTAAAATTACCCGCTATACTACGTTTTTAATTGTACTGTTAGTTATTAATATTGGGCTGTCAATTGTTGCTGTTAAGCGTTGGACAGAACGGACAAATGGCGTCGAACCACGGAACCAGTTTGAACAGCAAGTCGATCAAGCCTATCCTGATACGACAATGAAGATTATTTATCCAAATATGATGTTACCAAAATAAATTAAGATAAGGTTCAACTAGGAGTGGAAACAATCCTAGTTGGAGCTTTTTTTTCGATGGGCTCTCCGTGAAGGAATATTTGCCTGTTTTAATGACGGTAAATATTTGCTGCTGAGATATCGCATTGCTTGGCAATTTGAGAAACAGGCAGTGTCGTTGCTTGATAAAGTTCAAGCGCTTTCTTAACTTCTTTTTATCGAATAGGTCTCCCTAATTGTTTTCCATTTCCATAAACAAGCGATCAATGTCATAATTTTCTAGAGTAATTAGTTGGGAATCAAATTTTTGTTGATGCGTGCTAACATGCATATAGCCGATAGTTGTCATGTTTGTACCTCCAAAATAATAGTAAAAATTGGTGTCTAAATAAAAGAAACAAAAAAGTGTCATAATATGTATTGTTGCCAAAAATAGATGTCACTAAGAAAAAGATAGAGCATATAAATTAATAGCAACTTTAGATAGAAATATCCTAATATCAAGAGGTGTAAAAGGAAGGCAAGGTATATAGAAGTAAAAAAGTATTGTTCGTAAAAGAATTGTTATTTTTTGTATGGTCATAAGCTTATTATAAGCCATAATTTACGTTAAACAGAAATAAGGCGCGTTTTTTTATTAATTTTTAAAGTAACTATTGCATCTAAATAATTCAATACAGAAATGAAACTTTGTTATTGGGCTAAAGGTAACGACTGATTTCATTCATAAGAAAAAATACGTTTTTTAATTAAAAAAACTCGATTGATTCATGTAAAGGAGTAGCGTACATAGATTTAAATTATTTTGCTATTTTAATCTTGTTTAGTAGTAGTCCTGAAAGCATTAAAAATCTCTGAATAATACGACATTAGGTCGTTGAGAGAGGGGCATTCTATTAGAGGTAATTACTTAAATGTATCTATTTTTATGTTATAAAAAATAAAAATATCGATAGATTCATGTATGGAAATAGCGTACATAGATTTTAATTGTATTGTTATCTTAATATTGTTTATATAATAGCGTTAAATGGAGATTTTTTACTGTGTAATAAGGATTTATCACATTATAATTATGCGTCTTATTATTCAATTATATTCGTAATTCGTTATAAAATGAAAAAATCTCGATTGGTTCATGTATGGAAAAAGCGTACATGGATTTAAAACAATTTGTTATTTAAACGTGTTTAGATAATAGCGTTAAAGGAGTCTGTAAAGCTACATAGTGCGAAATTAGGTAGTGGAATGATATTAGTCTATTACCATATGATCACTTAAATATGACTATATATCATGTTATAAAATGAAAAAATCTCGATTGATCCATGTACGGAAATAGCGTAAATGTATTCAAACGATTTTTGTTATAACAACCATTAGAATTAGCTCCGCTAAAGTCAAAAATGAGTTTTCATCATAGTTATATCACAGACGTATAGAGACTGTCTACTCGCTACAGAGCCGCATATGAGGCTAATCTACCCAAATAATTGTTAAATGACTTCGATCATTTTTCTAGAATCCCATAGAATCAGAGGTTAGCATGGATGAATTAGTTAAATAGAGGTAAAAAGAAACAGAAAATGGTAATTTAGGTGTATAAGAGTGAATTTACTCTTAGAGTAATAGATCAACAAAGACATTTTTCCCTTAGAAAAGAATTCAGATTAGAACAAAATGAGTCAGTAGCCTTGAAAATACTACAAAAACTATCAAGTAATGCTCGTTGATTTATGAGATACTAATTAATAAAGGCAAGTAGAGCATTTATTAAAATTAGTGCCATGCGTGGCTAGATCAGTTGAAGTTCAAGAAAGGAGTCTATAAGTATGGAGAAAAAAGCAAGTGAAAGTCAAATCGATTTGTACAACATTATTTGTTAAACATTTAATAAAAGTGAGAGTGACAGTGATATGAGCAGATATATAGCCTTATTAAGAGGAATAAATGTAAGTGGAAAAAATAAAGTAGCTATGTCGGAATTAAAAATGGTTTTTGAAGAGAAGGGGTTCACTGATGTCGTTACTTACATTAATAGTGGAAATATACTTTTTAGCAGTGGTCATTCCGAGAAAGAAAAATTAGTCGAGTTAATCAGTCTAGCGATAAAAGATAAGTTCAATATAGAAATTCCCATCGTCGTTATCACTCCAAATGAACTGTCAACTATTTTAGATAATGCGCCTGAATGGTGGGGAACAGCTAATAAAGAGGTGTATCACAATACAATTTTTATGATTGCCCCAACGACTGTTGAAGAAGTGACCAAGGTTATAGGAGAAGCCAAGCCAGAGTATGAGAAGATTTTTATTTATAATAACGTCATTTTCTGGTCAGCTAAACTGAGAACCTTTTCGAAAGCCAAGTGGTCAAAAATAGCAAGCTCATCAGTCAATAATAACGTGACGATTAGAAATGCTAATACAGTTAAGAAATTACTGGCATTAGCAACGAACTCTTAGTAATACAGGTCAGCGAGATAGAGGGAATAAAGTGACAAAAGCATCATGTCGTTAATTATTGTAGTGATGAATAGTGTTAAACTAAAATCGAATTTGACTATTTTTTTCTAAAATGGTAGAGTAACACCTGAGGAAGGTGTTTCAAATGTACGTATTATATATTTCAACTCTTAGCTCCCTACAACTTATTTTTGATGAAGTGTTGTACGGAGCTTAATCGAGAAGCTTAAGAGCTTTTCTTATTCATCAGTAAATTTAGTAGACTAAAAAATAGCATTTGTTTTGCTATGTCTTTAGTATGCTCATTTACTGAAGGATATATAGATTAAAGGACCCTAGACATTTTGTCTAAGGGTCTTTTTTGTATGTTCTTTAGTAAAAATCTGTGAAACCACATGAAAGAGGAAATAAAAATGGAGTTATTACAAGTCAAAGAGTTAACCTATGCTGTGCCAGATAAACAGTTATATGAAAACAGTTCATTTACGTTAAGAAGTCAGGAACATATGGGCATTGTTGGGGAAAATGGTGCTGGAAAAAGCACATTATTGAAAATGCTTTTAGGCACAGTTTTACCAGATGCCGGAGTAATATCATGGAATCCTACTGCTACTCTGGGGTATTTGGACCAATATGTAGATATGGATCAAACACTTACGATTAATGAGTTTTTAAGACAGGCCTATCAAGAATTGTTTAATAGTGAAAAGGAAATGATCAAGCTTTATGAAACCTATAGTGAAACGGGCGATGAGCAGCTATTGACAAGAGCAGCAACCTATCAAGAAAATTTGGAAATAAAAGGTTTTTACCAAATCGAAAATGAAATTAGTAAAGCTATTACGGGGCTTGGTATCAGTGATAGTCATCTTGAGCAACCATTGGGGAGTTTAAATCGCGGTGATCAAATCAAGGTTATTTTGGCTAAACTTTTATTGGAAAAACCATCCGTTTTGATTTTAGATGAACCGACCAACTATTTAGATCAAGAACATGTTAAATGGTTGACAGACTATTTGAACGGCTTTGAAAATGCCTTTATTATTGTCTCTCATGATACAGATTTTTTAAGTAAAATAGCAACATGTATCTGTGATATTGATTTTGGTTCAATCAAAAAATACCACAGTAACTATACAGATTTCTTAAAGCAAAAAGCCCATTTATCAGAAGCGTATCAAAGTCAATTTGTGGCGCAACAACGGAAAATTAAAGAAACCGAAGCCTTCATTCAAAAAAATATTGCGGGGATTAAAACCAAAATGGCTCAGGGGAGAAGGAAGCATTTGGAAAAAATGGATCGGTTGAAAGAACCTGAAAAGAAAGTTAAATCGAATTTTTCTTTTAAATTAATGCCTCAAAGTTCACCTAATGTCATGACAATTGATGAATTAACTGTGGGGTATAAAGAACCGTTGCTTACTGTACGTGACCTACAAGTGAAAAAAGGCGAAAAAATAGTAATTACTGGTGCAGATGGTTTAGGTAAATCTACATTGGTAAAAACGCTTCTTTCAATGATACCTAGCTTATCAGGAAAAGCCCAATTTTCACCTCAAGTCGTTACAGGCTATCATTCTCAAGAAATCGAATGGGAAAATACGGAATGGACACCGATCGAAGCACTAGCAAATAAATACACGAGACTTACCTATGAAGATGTCCGTAGAGAATTGGCTAAATGTGGGCTAAAACGAGAAATTGCGTCAAAAAATATCTACATGTTGAGCGGCGGGGAACAATCAAAAGTAAAATTATGTGATTTAACGATGCAGCCAAGTAATTTACTGATTTTAGATGAGCCAACGAATCATTTAGATGTGGATTCAAGAAAAGCGTTGCAAGATGCCTTAAAGGCCTTTAGAGGGAGTGTCCTATTGATTTCAAACGACGAACAGTTCTACTTGGAAATTGCCGATCATGTTTATACCGTTGCAGACAAACATCTTATGAAACTATGAGTTGAATTTTCTAAGTAGATATAACGTTTTAAATAAGACACATCCCGTAAAATAATTTGGAAATAGATGTCCTCTCTAAAGATCGGAATAATTGAGAGTGTCTGTTGGACCTTCAGCTTGTGTTAGCTGGAAGTGAAATGGACACTCTTGATTTATATAGTTGATTAATTATCAGTCTAAATCAAAAAAGAACCCTTGATTTTCATCAAGGGCAGGAGATTTTTATTTACTTTGGAGGAGTAAATAATGAAAAAGTTTTGTTAGGGTTGTTTGTTGGTATACATCTATAATAACCTGTAACTATGACATTAGTGTGAACATCAAGTAACGATAATTAGAAGTATTTCTTAAGAAAATTTAAATAGGTGTATTATCTTGCCATTATAGCCATTAAGGATTAGCTACTTCCAAGTGAGCTAGGATTTCGAACTTTCCTTACTGAGAAAAAAATAATGACAGCAAAAACACTAGCCCAGCTAATAATTGTGACAAGCAACGCAATTTGCACATAGAGAGGGGCTTTATAAGAGACTACAAGCTTATTTTTTCCTATGTGTTGCTTATATAAAACAGTTCCCATATTACTAAGAGAATAAGCCGATTCGGGTAATTCCTGCCCGTCTAGGCTGAGCACAGTTTGTTGGTATTTGACAATTGGAACCGGGACCTCTTTTTCGTCATTTCCAATCCATTCTACAACTAATTGATCATTTTGAACGGATTTAGTAAAACGAGGATTAGGTTCAATAATCAAACGCTGATAGGCATTGTATTTATTTTCCTTGACTGTTCCATTAATTGGTAAGTAGTCAGGCGTTGATTTTTGCCAATAATTCAAACTTTTTGACATATCTGAATCGAAAAATGAGGCTTTGGCCTCTTCTGAATTAGCTGTGAACATTGTATGTCGTGTGGCTAAATCAGTGACATCTATTTGTTGCCAAGTGATTAAGCCACTAGAAATTAACAAGACAGTTTGAATCAAGCTAGCGACAACGCCAAAAGAGATAAATGGGTTAATTTTTTTGAAAGAATCCCCTTGTTCCTCCAAGATTAATCCAAATGAAACCAATAACAAAACGGTATAAGGAACAAAAAAGCGAAATGGAAATTGAATCAAACTGATAAAAGGAACCTCATGTTCCAATAAAAATTGCCAAGGAATTAGACTAGTAGAACCTACTAAAAATAGCAAACTGACACTAGTTATCAACCGGTTAAGCGGTGAGAGTTTTCGCCAACCTTTGACCATATAGAATAGCTGAAACAGCATCACCACACCTAAAAGTAATGGATTATAGAGCCAATAGCTACTACTATTATTAATCGTGTTATCCGCCATTTTTTTATTAACAAAAGGTGGTAAAATATCATTGACACTATAGAGGTCTAGATAATTGACCCAGATATTGGCAGTTAAGACAAAAAAGAGAAGGACAGCCCCAGCCAGTTTTTTGAGCAAGGTAACTCTGTCCTCTGTTTTTACCAACGCATACAAAAAGAAAGGCGTGTAAACAGCTGCTAGTAAAAGACTTGAAAAAACATGGGTTTGAACCATAATAGCCATACAAAGGGCTAATTGAAAGCAATTGATCTCTTTATTTACGACCATTTTCCGCAAAGGAATTAAACATAAAGGGAAAAAACTAGCCCCCCAGCTGGTGAAGCCCTGTCTCATCGTCCAATACTGAATGGAGAAGGTGGTCATATAAATTAGTCCGATAGCCAGACTATATTCCTTGCGAACATTATTGGTTCTAAGTAAACCGTACATCGACAAACCGGCCAATGCATAAAGAAAAAAGTTAGATAATAGCTGATAATGGAACCAATTTCCACCAATTAGGACGAGTAAGCCGTTGAAATACGCGATTAGTGGTCCATAAAAGACATTCACAATCCTAGCAGATTGTTGAAAGCTAAATAAAGATAAATAGTAGTTAATATTACCGGTTTTAATTTGCATTGCCGTCTCATAAAATCGATTGAAATGAAACAGTGCATCAGAGCCCACAATCATGCTTTTACTTATTATATTAGGTAAAATAAATAGAAAAGCAGTGAGAACAATCAGTATTACGGGTGAAAATCGATAATGTAGTAGTTTTTGTGCTTTTTTCATTTTTCCTCCGATCATTATAGCTGTTAAGAAATTAATTTAAAATAGGAAAAATAGAAAATGTAGTTGTTTTTTTATTCATTGCAGTAGTCCTAATCTAATATACAATGAACTACTATTATATATTACTGTCTATTTTTTAGGGAATAATTGTTAGAATTAATCTCCCTCACAAAAAAAGGAACCCCTGATTTTCATCAAGGGTAGGAGATTTTTTATTTACTTTGGAGGAGTAAATAATGAAAAAGTTTTGTTAGGGTTGTTTGTTGGTATAGGTATATAATAGCCTGAAAATGTGAAGTTGTTGTGAATAAGACGTAACAATACTTGGAAGTATTTCTTAAGAGAAATTAAAGTTTGTTACGTGTCATTCTATACGTGAATAAGTGACTAATGTTAAAGCGATGTAATAATTAAAGAAGTAGAGAAGTTGATAATAGTGCCAGTTATCGGCTTACTACTCGCGATTATTAAATTAGTGACTGTTATGGTAGCAGATAAAAAATAATCATTATATTTAGCTGTGCTCATTAATGTGGTAAAAACGATATTCCAAATGAAAGAATGAGATTAACCACTTAGTTGTGCTAATATATTAATAGAGTTGCGAGGAAATCAAGTTATAGCTCGGACGATAAAGACGCTAGCTGGTGAGTTAGTTAAATTTATAGATTAAGAATGAACGGAGCTTTTCTGATGGAAATAGCTAGTAAACAAAAAATTAAAGCGTTAATCACGCAAAGAAAAAGCCTAAAGAACGCTACTGCCATTAAACATGTGCTTAGAAAATTGGCTGAACAAGGGGAGTACTGTAACAACAATCAAGAAAAGTTTTTAATTGACTATTTAGGGTTTACGATAAGTTTTGAGTCATCTAAGGCAAAGGGATACACAGAAACATTTACCATTGATCCAGTACAGATAGCACTCAGTATAGATAGAGATAAAGTGGATGAATATGAAAAATATACAGATAGCAAGTTTCTAGCGCTTGGTGAGATTCCCGAAGAAGAAATGGTCGTATTTCTTAATGATTATAATGTAATGAATGGAGTTCAAATGACTTTGGAAGAAATCGAATAGTAGTTTAATAAAATATAGCAGTGGATTCTGACGACAAACAATTCTTAAAATAGGCCAGTTTTCTGTTAAGAATCGCTACCAGTTATCTGAATAAACATTGTTTGGAAGAAAAAAACAAGTAAGTAGAAAGACTTTTTCAGTTGGTAATAATGATATAATAAGCTTACTGCCTGTTGTGTTGGGGGGACCTATCATGCTGGACTAATAAAAATCCCTCTAGATAAAACAATAATGATATTTTTTTATTAACGGATCGATTGAAACTACTGACTATAGTGACCAAAAAGACTACAAGATAAGTGCGCTACTAAGAGAAATTTCAGAAGAATTTAGTTCTTATATCATAGTGCAAGAAAAAGATCTGATTCCTATTGACACAGTTTTCGTAGATAACATAGCTATCGTTTTTTATGTTTATCTCATAACTACTTGGGAAGGCTTATTTCCTGAATTTACTGTTGAAGAAGGGAAAAAATTTGCTGATTTAATCTGGGTGTCTCTAGCTGAGGTATATGAAACGTTACCTTATGATAGTGGGAAATTCATATTAAAACAAATTGAAGCTCATCTAAAAGAGTAGTTATTCTTTCGAAAACAATCAAGTTAAGACACTTGTCTATTCGTAAGAAATTACCATTCCTTTACCCGAAGATTCTCTGATAATGCTTCGTTAAATGAACATATGAATAGTGATGGGAGATAAAATTAGTGAAAAAAATAAAATTTAAATGGCCAATAATCGCTAGTATAGGGTTAGTGATTATTGCAATAGGAACCGCTGTGGCTTATTACGTTATAACCAAGCCGTCTCAATTGCCTGTTAAGGTCACTACAAAAGTCGAGGATATTAGTAGTTTGACAGAAGTAGGAGAGTGGACAACTAGTAGGTTTTATGACGATGAATTTAAAGTGAGCTTACAAAGAGTGAATAATCAAGAAAAATTAGCAGTGGTAAATTTGGAAAATGAGGTAGAATTTAATGTTCAAGAGGTTCAGTTACTTAAGTTTGATGATTTAACAGATCGATTCGTTAGGCTTGATTGGGTGGCGTCCAAGTATATAAAAAATCATTCATTTTATGCATTAAGAGTCGTATATGGAATAAAAAATTTAATTGATAAGGATATTTCATTTGGTGGAATAAAAACAATCGAAACCAATACTGGAGAAAAAATAGATGTACAGAATGTTTATTATGAAACCAATGAGTATTTTGAGTTAGATGCTAATAGTGCCATAAAAAAGGACAGCGTTATTGTGCCTATAAGTTATAATGAAGCTCAAAATGTGGTAAAGGTTAAAATAAAAACATTATCCTATCTAGTCATGTGGGAACCGGTAAAAGAGAAGCAGGGTGAAGTAAGAGTAAAAATCTATTGATGATAGGACAATCTTCATTGCCAATTTTTTGATTCAATTTGAAGAAAAGTAGTCAAATACGGTTAAAATTTTTACTGAGAGTTCTCTTTTTGCCAAAATTATATAATAAATTGTTTAATAAAAAAATAAGATGAGAAGAGTGTATTCAGAGAAAGCGAGTCTTATTTCTGAGGGAAGGCAAGCCTTCAAAATGAGAAGTGATACATTACGCTTCTCGATGGATAAATATTTAACTTATTTGAGCTCTTTGGAACAACATATAATTGAATGGCGTATAAGCTTTTGATAATTGAATCAAATTTATTACTATAGTTGAAATGATTACTTGAAGAAGCATGATATAGATCAATATTTTAAGGTGGAGTTACAATGAAAAGTGAGAAGAGAACAGATGTAAAAATTTTGATGGAAAAAGCTAAACTTTATCTAAAGTTAATGAATTTACTCGATAAGTCAGCGATTATTGCATACGTTGGCCTAGGAATAACTATTGTCGTAATGTTGGTTTGGTCCTCTTTATTTGGTTTAGATACAAGTAGTTTTAGTAAGATAGTTTTGGGAATTTTGGGTTACATATGCTTGTTTTGTCTATCCTTAATAGTTTCTTCTTATATTTTTATGACGGTTGCAGTAAATGGAGTAGTCACGTATTCAAGTCGTTTAAAGAAGGAAATTGACTTGATGGTGAGTGGTATTTTTAAAAAGGAAAATATCGCCCTTCAAAAAATCGAACCTCACTCTGATACGTATACCCGAGTTTTTTCTGATTTAAATGTTCTTGATGATCTATGGAATAAAGTCGATTTTATTATGTTAGTATCTGACTCTGAAAATAGTGAATTCACTGAGATAATAGAGTATGAGCCAATTCACATTGCAATAGATGACTACATAAAAAAAGTTTATGGCATTACGCCCAGATATAGCACTAATCTAGCAAATTCCTATATTTTGTTGGTCAATAATAACACATAAGGAAGTTTAAGCGAGATCTTAATAAGGCTAGAAAACCGATACAAAAAATTGAAATGAGGGATTAGATATGAATAAGACCTACGCTATTAGAGAGTATTCAAGAGAAGATTTTGACTTTGTTGTATCTAGTTATATCGAGGTATTTTCTGTTGAGCCTTGGAATGACGAATTAACCATTACGCAAATTGAAACCTATTTACAAAATATGACAGAAATGAATACGTTTATAGGCTATATTTTCGAAAATACCAATAGCAATCAATCAGTTGGCTGTGCATTAGGGTTTGTTCGCCCTTGGTATCAAGGAAAAGAGTATCAAATGGACACCTTCTACATAGTTAATGACTACCAAAAGGAAGGATTAGGCGGGATTTTTTTGACTAGTATAAAGGAGAGTCTTTATAAAAAAGAAATACCAACAATTATGTTAGACACAGATAAAGGGACACCGGCAGAGAAGTTTTATTTGAAGAATGATTTTAGTTCACCAGAAGAGGCTGTGACCTTTTATGCTTCTACCAAATAAAGAATGAAGTGAAGTGTACATAGTAAAAATGACAGAAGAAACATTGCTCACTTAGAATTTGTTCTTAAAATGATTAATACAAGGAGGTGTTAAAGTGGCAACTCTAGAGATTGTAAAAGAAGAAGAACCATCTAAAAAAGCAGAGATTTGCCAAACTATTCTAAGTGATTTACCCGAATGGTTTGGCTTGCCTGATGCCACCAAAGAATATGTTGAACGTGCAAGAGAGTCTCATTTTTGGTATGCAGTGTCTGACAATAATATCGTTGGTTTTATTTATTTGAATCAAACATCAGAAAAAGTAGCAGAAATTTATTGTATCGGGGTAAAAAAAGAGTACCACAATAAAAAAATAGGACACCATTTAGTCCAAGTGTTAGAAAAATATGCAGCTGATAAGCGTGGCTGTTCCTTTTTGCAAGTAAAGACAATTGCTTATGGCAACTATGCTGAATATGATCGGACAGTTGGGTTCTATCTCTCACAAGGGTTTATCGAATTTGAAGTATTTCCAACGTTATGGGATATTAAAAATCCGTGTTTAATCATGATTAAAACAATTTAAAGTTGATTAAAAGAAGAAAAGCAAGATTAAGTGTGGCGAAGCTTTGTGCCACATTCTCATGGTCTTTTTTAAATAAAAGAATGGCTTGACTATTTTGGTACACCCTCTCATTATCATTCTTTTTTATGTCGTCAGTTAAGCACAAAAAGGAACCCTTGATTTTCATCAAGGGTAGGAGATTTTTTTATTTACTTTGGAGGAGTAAATAATGAAAAAGTTTTGTTAGGGGTGTTTGTTAGTATACATATATAATAACCTGTAACTATGAAAATGGTGTGAACATTGAGTAAGGATAATAAGAAATATTTATTAAGAGAAGTTAAAGTGTTACTCGCACAGTTCTTTTTTTCAAATTAATCTGATGGAATATAAGGTGGAAGTCATATGAGATGAATAGTAGATTATTGGAGATTGCTTGAGTTTATTAATCAAGATTTCTTCTTAAGACCTTTTCAATATCGTGCAAATAAATTAAATGATACCGAAAAGCAAAAATAGATAGGTAATTTAGAACAATTACTGATTTATAAAACTGTTAACATAACAATGCCTTTAAAGAATCTATTCAGTGATTCAAATAATGAAAAGTATGTGATATAATTAACTATACTTTTAAATTAGGAGGATATTATGAAGAGTTTTTTAAGTAAGTTAGGTCTTGTTTCATCTATTTTGTTATTGGTGGCATGTTCGTCAGATAAGGCGAAGGATACCGATAAAAGTGAAACAGAAAAAACAAATGAAACATCTGAAGTTGTATCAGGTGCTTCCGAGCAACAGTACACTGATCCAAAAGAAATGAAAGAAGACTATGATGTTGTGATAGTCGGAGCTGGTGGGGCAGGGATGGCTGCTGCGATTCAGGCTAAAGAAGATGGAGCTAATCCAGTTATTTTTGAAAAAATGCCAATTGCAGGAGGCAATACGCTGAAATCATCAGGAGGAATGAACGCTTCTGAAACTAAATTCCAAAAGGAACAAGGGATTGAAGATAGTAATGATACATTCTTTAACGATACGCTGAAAGGCGGACAAGATACAAATGATAAAGAGTTATTACGTTATTTTGTTGATCATTCAGCAGATGCCATCGATTGGTTAGATGGTTTAGGAATAACATTAAATAACATTAGTTTTAGTGGTGGTGCGAGTGTCAAACGAATTCATCGGCCGGAAGATGGTTCAGCAGTTGGTGGTTATCTTGTTGATGGCTTAATGAGAAATTGTTATGAACGTGAGATACCAATTTTTGTGAATGCAGACGTTAAAAGGATTAACGAAAAAGACGGCCAAGTTAGTGGTGTAGAAGTCATGGTCGGTGGGAAAGAAAAGACAATTACTGCAGATGCCGTTGTTGTTACAACAGGTGGCTATGGTTCGAATCAAGAGATGATTACGAAGTATCGCCCAGATCTAAAAGGCTATGTTAGTACTAACTCTGAGGGAAGCACTGGTGATGGTATTAAAATGATTGAAGAGCTAGGTGGACAGACCGTTGACTTGGATCAAATTCAAGTGCATCCGACTGTTGTCCAAGAAACAGGCATGTTGATTAGTGAAACTGTTCGTGGAGAAGGTGGGATATTAGTCAATCAGGACGGGCAAAGATTCTTTAACGAGCTTGAGACTCGTGATAAAGTATCTGCTGCTATTACAGCTTTGCCGGAAAAATCAGCTTATTTGATTTTTGATGGTGCTTTATCGAAACGTGCGAAACAATTAGAGTTTTATACTGAACAAGGTGTGGTCATTGAGGCTGAAACAATTGAAGCTTTAGCGAAAAAAATCGAGGTTCCTGAAAAGAATTTAAAAGAAACATTAGATACATGGAATACGGCAGTTAAAGATAAAAAAGATAATGCCTTTGGTAGAACCACTGCGATGGATTATGATTTGACTGAAAAACCTTATTATGCCATAAAAATTGCGCCAGGTATCCACCATACAATGGGTGGTGTGAAAATCAATACTGATACTCAAGTGATTGGTAAAGAGGACAAAGCAATACCGGGATTGTATGCTGCTGGTGAAGTAACAGGTGGTCTCCATGGAAATAATCGAATTGGCGGTAATGCTGTCGCTGATATTATTATTTTTGGTCGCCAAGCAGGGAAACAATCTGCGACTTTCGCTAATAAGTAAAAATAGTGATAAGTTTAGACTCAATTTGAATAATTAGTTAGAGAAAGAAAGGGTGAGCCAAAAACTCACCCTTTCTTTATTTCACGTATGTTATGTAACAAACACGTTCCAAAAGTTAAGGCTCTTCGATCTCAACAACTTCTTAGTGTCAGTGGACGTAAGTTAAAAATGTTCTTTTCAAGCAGGAAATTTTTTGTCGTTTAAAGACAAAAAGGAACCCTTGATTTTCATCAAGGGTAGGAGATTTTTATTTACTTTGGAGGAGTAAATAATGAAAAAGTTTTGTTAGGGTTGTTTGTTGGTATACATCTATAATAACCTGTAACTATGAAAATGGTGTGAACATTGAGTAATGATAGTTAGAACTATTCATTAAGAGAAATTAAAGGGAAGCTTGTTGTTTATTTTTAATGCACTGAAAATCGGATGAGAAAGCAAGTAAAGTAGCGGTTAAGCTTAAGCTGAAAATAGCTAGACAGGCAGTAAAGATGCTTGGCTGCCAACTATTTAAATCAGCCCAGCTCATTCCTAATGCAGTTGGCAGAAAAAGACAAATGATTAACGATAAGAGCGTGGTTAGGGATAGTATTATCCTTAAAATGGTTCTTCTTATTGTTTTTTCTTTATAGTTTTGCCTTTTCTTTCTTCGGATAATCAAGAATAAAAAGAATAACGAGCCCCCTGTACTAATTAACGTTATAATCGTAAAGACTAAATCAATGGTTCTGATGGGCCCCCTTTGATAGGTGGGAGTTAAATCACCAGCTAATATTTTTTTGATGGTGTAAACTAATTCAATATTCGTTGTATTCGCATTTGAAAGTAAGGTGATTCCTAACTGTTCATCAGGGAACAGGGCAACTTGGGTGGTGAAGCTTGGATTGTTTCCTGAATGCTCGATGATAGAGCGATTCTTATTCACTGCCCATCCACCAGCATAATACATGGAATCTACAGGTGGAACAGAAGTATCTGGTTCGTGAGTTTTTTTGATGGCATTAGCCAATCTATCAGGGATGTTCGCTGAAACTCCTAATTGTAGTTGCATCCACTTAGCCATATCCTTTGCTGAAGAGATTAAATAACCAGCCGGCTTATTTCCTCGAAGATCGGGAGAATGATAGGGATTAGTCATCAAGAAAGACGAGCGATAGCCCTGTGCTAATTGTTTAGTGTGCTGGGCCTCTTCTTCAAATGCGTAGGTCTTATTTAACTCTAAAGGTGTAAAAATCTCGTCACGCATAAAGTCTTCATAGCTTTTTTTAGAAATAATTTCAATAATTAATCCTAGAATATCATAATTGACGGTCCCGTAGGTATATGTTTCACCAGGTAAAAAGTCCAGCTCCACATCGACCAGATTCTTGACGGTCTTTTCTAACATATCATCTGTATTACCTTGTGGAATAAATTTTGTGTGACTCGCATTTGTTAAGCCACTAGTGTGATAAAGAAGATTTCCAATAGTCATTTTGGACATATCAATGGATTTATCTTTATAGGATAGCGTAAGCCAAGGAATGTAGGTTTGAACAGAATCGGATAAAGCTAAAAGGTTTTGCTCTTCTAACAGTAGCACTGCTGTTGCTGTATATGCTTTACTTACTGAAGCCAATTCATATAAAGTGTCTTCGTTCGCTTTAAGTTTTGTCTCATTATTGGCATAGCCTGATGAATAATAATGAGTCTGATTTTCTTGGACAATTGCGACGGACAGTCCAGGAACACCTGAGCGGCGACATTCTTCATCTAATAGATGTTGAATAGTATTAGCTTGTTGAGTTGAAGTGGCGTATATAGGGGTGAACACGTTTATAAATATAATGCTTGCTACGAGTAGTTTGACTATTTTTTTCAATTGTATCAATCTCCTAATATCTATTTTTGCTATAACTAGCATATAAGAAAGGAGATGCTTCTTCTATATCTTTTCTTTAGAAGGTAGTTTAACACTCTTAAACGGTCAAAATAGCTAAGATTAATTTTACAGTAGAGGCGAGAGCGATTAACTAGCGGAGTTTTTCCCACTACAAATAGAGCCATAGATAGATGTTTAATCGTCCTATCTATGGCTTTTTATACAAAAAAGAGAACGGACAAAAGTAAAATATTCAAACCTTGTTGTTTCTATTTACTTGCAAACAACTGTTCAATTTGTTCTTCAGCCCATTGGCACCAACGTAGTTCTTCTTCACATATACGTATTTTTCTTTGGATAACAAGAAACCGTCCAAAGTTTTTTTGTTGCTCTTCAGGATCAGTTAACTGATCGATTTGTTTCTGTTTGGTTTGATTTTGTTTTAATAGTTTTAATTGGTGCTGCTTTCTTTCGAAAAGTAAGCCTTTTACGGTATCTTTATCTAGAATTGAGGCAACATAAATCTTTGCAAGAAACTCATCTTTTTGCGAAGGTTCTTTTGTTTCTTCTTGAATCCATGTATTGACGATATTTTCGCCTTTTTTAGTTAACTGATAGATTTTTTTCTGTGAATGGTTTTCGTCATTTTCAACTGACACATAGTCTTCGTTTAACAGCTTACCAAGGGAAGTGTAAATCTGACTATGATGAGCTTCCCAAAAAAGGGCAAGGTATTGCTTCAGCTCATAGCCAGTACATGGCTTTCTGACTAACATACAAAGCAAAATGTAACTTAAGGTATTCATCGTAACGATTCTCCTTCTTTATTGAATCCGCTTATTTTTGATTATATCATAAAATTACCAGAAATAACAAAATTAATTACATGTCAATATTGACATGTAATTAATTTTGTAGTATTTTTTATACAGAGAGAAGGTAGTAAAGTGGAAGAAGCAAAATATTTAGAGGAACGTTTAGAAGTAGTGAAAGTGGAGAAGAGTGGATTACGCTCAGCCTATGCGGTGGCCTTTACCTGCATGATCGCCTTTATGGGCATTGGTTTAGTTGATCCTATATTGAAGACGATCGCCAAGCAGTTGGATGCAACACCAGCACAAACGACCTTGTTATTTACTAGCTATATGTTAGTGACGGGGGTTATGATGTTATTTACCGGTTTTATTTCTAGTCGAATTGGTGCCAAGAAAACATTGATTTGCGGGTTAATTATTATTATCGCCTTCTCATGTTTAGCAGGTTTTTCAGAAACGATTGAAGGCTTGATTTATTTACGGGCAGGTTGGGGATTAGGAAATGCTTTATTTATCTCAACAGCATTATCGGCTATCGTTGGGGTTTTAGCAGGACAAACAGAGAAAGCGATTATTATGTATGAAGCATCGATGGGATTAGGGATGGCAATAGGCCCTTTACTTGGTGGTGTATTAGGTAGTATGTCTTGGCGCATGCCGTTTTTTGGCGTAGCCACATTGATGCTGATTGCCACCTTGGCCATTAGTTTTTTATTGACACCAATCGCTAAACCAAAGAAAAAAGTAGCCTTGCTTGCTGGAATCAAAGCCTTGAGCAATCATAAATTGCGTTCTATTGGAATTATTGCCTTACTTTATAACTTTGGCTTCTTTACTTTATTAGCGTATGCCCCGTTTTTACTTGAAGGATTTACCGAAATGCAAGTTGGTTTTGTCTTTTTTGGTTGGGGAACGTTGCTTGCGGTGGCATCAGTATTTATTGCCCCAATCTTAGAGAAAAAACTTAATACTTACCGGACTATTTTATTGGCATTATTCTTTTTCTTGGCTTGTTTAAGCTTCATAGGATTTAACGCCAAAACACCAGAACTAGTTGCTGTTGGTGTGGTTATGGCTGGGTTATTTCAAGGACTAATCAATACGCTGCTAACAACGATTGCGATGGAAATTCCTAATATTGAACGAAGTGTCGCTTCATCGTCTTATAGTTTTATCCGCTTTTTTGGTGGCGCAATCGCCCCCTTCGTCGCAGGGAAACTAGCGGAAATGTGGAACGCGAGTATTACGTTTTATTTTGCCGCATTTATGGTCTTGATTGGGTTGGTTGTTGTGACTATCCAGAATCAGTATTTTGCGACAAAAGAAGAATTTGAAGAGAATTAAGTCAAAAACCAGATGTCAGTCAAATTGATTGGCATCTGGTTTTTTTATAAAAAGATAAGCAGTTATTTTACCTTAAAAACAAAAAAGGACCCTTGATTTTCATCAAGGGTAGGAGATTTTTTTATTTACTTTGGAGGAGTAAATAATGAAAAAGTTTTGTTAGGGTTGTTTGTTGGTATAAATATATATTAACCTGTAACTATGAAATAAGTGTGAACATTGAGTAACGATAATCAGAACTATTTATTAAGAGACATTAAAGATGAAATTATCCCTTGTGGTCATTAGTATTTCAAAGAAAAATAAACGTCATTTATAGCGACTACACATGCGTAGCATGGTAACGATAATATTCCGAGTGAAATAAGGTGACCTATCGCGTAATAGATTTTTTGACACTAAAAGCTACAAACTATACGCCGTCTGAATTAATAATCAATTAATACATACTTAAGAATTGACTTAATACTTATTGGATATAATGAAGTTAAAAATTATATCGAATAAGAGGAGAGTAAAAATGAATCAGTTTATAAGTCAATTAGCGTCATCAATATTCCAAGTATTATTATTTGTCCTTATCCCATTTCTTTGGTGGATGATTGTTAGGAAATCAAAGAAATCTTCACTAGCAAATTTTTTAGGGTTAAAAAAAGTAAGCATAGAAGATTATTCCAAATTATTTTTGTTTTGTTTAACGGCATTAGTTGGATTTATCGTAGTAGGGTATTTTTTGCTCAGATCAGTTTCTGACCTCTCGATTTTAGCCAACAGTAAATTTGACTCTCTGTCCATATGGAGTATTTTATCAATTATTTTATATGCATTTGTTCAAACATCATTGTCTGAGGAACTCTTTTTTCGCGGATTTCTTGCGAAACGGTTGATTCATAAATTCCAATACAGAATGGGAAACTTTATACAAGCAATTCTATTTGGTTCAATTCATGTATTTATGTTATTTACGCAGAATGTCGATTTTGGGACACTCATTTTTGTAGGTATTATGACTGGAGGAGTAGGGTACACGCTTTGTTATATAGACGAAAAGTTAGCGGGCGGCTCTATTTTACCGAGTTGGATAGTTCATGGAGTCACTAATGTTGTTAGCTCTCTAGTTATCATTTTTTTTGCTTAGTTAACCAAACTAGGAAATAATAAGGAACTGTTTAGTAAAAATATCAAGGTTTTTTGCTATATAAATTACTCTAAAAGATTATTCTATCTAAAATAGTGAGTATTAGCGATACAATCGTTTCAGATAAGGGGATATTAATCTAAAGACAAAAAGGAACCCTTGATTCTCATCAAGGGTAGGAGATTTTTTTATTTACTTTGGAGGAGTAAATAATGAAAAAGTTTTGCTAGGGTTGTTTGTTGGTATATATATATAATAACCTGTAACTATGAAATTAGTGTGAACATTGAGTAATGATAGTCAGAACTATTTATTAAGAGAAAGTGAAGCTAGTATACTGTTATTTCTTCACTTTTTCTGAAAACGGATTTTTAATGAACGGTTTACATGGTACGCTTTATTAAATAAATGTGCAGGAGGAGAGATTAAGTGAAAAAAGTACTCAAAGGGATTCAATTCTAGTGATTCTATTCATGTTAGGCCTATACATACCAACAAGTGTGCAGGCAACAGAAATTGTTATGGAGGATATAAAGGGTCAAACTATGACACCGCTTTATACTTACAAGGCTGATATGGAGGAAGTGGCCACTGAAGAACTAAAGAAAGTGCTAGAGGCATTTGAGGATCAAGATTATGTTGTTCAAAAGCCAATCAAACTATTGTCATATAAGGAAACAGGTGTTCAAGACGATGCCTACTTCGCTGTAATAAGTAAAGAGAAATTAATGACGTTGATCCGATATAATTCAAAGGAAAATAGTTACTACTTAGAAAAAGATGAGATTGTCGAGCGAATTGGCCAATACAATGGGAGCTCAACTGAGCAGTCAGCCATCATTTTCTTAGAGATTGATGGTATGGTTGTTGGAAAAAATGAGAATCAGATTATTAATTTTACAACTCCTACAATAGCTGTTGAAGAAAAAGAATTCTTTAATTATTTAATTCCAGACCGTACAGCTAGTGGTGATATGTATGATAAGAAGCAAGAGTTGATAAATGAATCGAGCATTGGATTGAAAAATTATTCGTCATCTACAGATCAGGATGTTAAAACTGATATGGAGAATAGTGAAACAGATCCTAATGAGTCAATAGACGGTTTTACTAAACAGGAAAGAAAACATTCGGATGAAATAATAGAGCAGCCTGCATTAGAAGTGTTTTCTGATCGGAAACTTAAAACTTATCACACATCTAAAGATTCTGTTGCAAGCTTAACTAGTTATGATAAAAGTGAGAAGCGACCAGATGGCAATACTTCAGATATTTCATTCAATAAGAACCAACCTTATTATTACTTTACTTATAATAATTATTATATTTTAGAAAAAAGGCTAGATGGGACCTATCGTTATAGTTCTTCGTTAGAAGTTGGTTGGGGAGATTTTAGAACAATCCGTTTGGGTGGACGAGTAATACCAATGACAGAAGCGTTTACTCGTGATTATGAAGGAGTATCTCAGAGTTATAAACCAATGAAAAACTTATCGGCTAGCGAGTTTTTTCAATGGTTAAATTACTATTCAACTAGTGAATTTATTGTAGTTTACTCGAAAGATATCAGTAATGATGTTGTATTCTTGAATCGAAAAGAAGCGAAAATAACGGAAGACTTGTTTGAGGATACTAAACGACATCAGACAATAACAATGACTAAAGAAAAGAAATATTTAGAAGAGAAAGATCATTTAACTAATTTAACTAGTTATGATAAAAGCGAGAAGCGACTAGATGGCAATACTTCAGATATTTCATTTAACAAGAACCAACCTTATTATTACTTTACTCATAATAATTATTATATTTTAGAAAAAAGGCTAGATGGGACCTATCATTATAGTTCTTCGTTAGAAGTTGGTTGGGGAGATTTTAGAACAATCCGTTTGGGTGGACGAGTAATACCAATGACAGAGACGTTTACTCGTGATTATGAAGGAGTATCTCAGAGTTATAAACCAATGAAAAACTTATCAGCAAACGAGTTTTTTCAATGGTTAAATTATTATTCAACTAGTAATTTTTTTATTGTGCGTGATCCAGAGTTTTATATCGCTAAAGA